>JBEVND010000335.1:0-7309 GCA_040508285.1 Rariglobus sp.
CGCAGCGAGTTCAACAAAAACTCCGCCGACCTCACCGCGCAGATCGCCGGTTACCTCGATCAATTCCTCGCCGACTCCGGCGTAGCGCCCACGAGCATCGAAACGGTTTTCCTTACCGGCGGCACCTCACTCATCCGCAGCCTCCGCGCCGAATTCGTCAATCGCTTCGGCCAGGACCGCATCCGCGATGGTCAGGAATTCACCAGCGTTGCCGACGGCCTCGCCCTCAGCGCCCCGCTGTTCTTTCCGCAACTTCATTCCTGATTCGGCTTTATCGCAGGAGCCCCAAGCATCTCGGGAAAAGCAGGATCAAAAGCCCTCGTTTTAACCCCTCGGAAAATTCGCCAAGGGTTTTCGACTCCACCAACGTATCACCAGCATGCACGACCACGAGCCACGCGACCCGCTCTCCGCCACGTTAAAAACGTGGCGTCATGAACCCGCTTCAGCTCCTGACTTTGATCGCGCCGTTTGGGACCGCATTCATCACACCCAAGCCGCCGAAACCCACGCCCCGTTTGCCGCGCTTCTGCGTTTCCCCGGCGCCTTTCCGCTCGCCGCCAGCTTGGCCGTTCTTCTCGCGATCGCCGCCGGCACCAGCACCGCGTTCGCATTGAACCGCTCGCAATCCTCCGAACGCATGGCGGCCGCCTACGCCCGCAGCATCGATCCGATCCAGATGACCGATCCGCGCACCGTGCCCCACACGCACTCGCACCCGTGAGCCCGCTCGCCCGTTACAGTCTCATCGCGCTCACCGCCGCCGCACTCGCGTTTGGCGTTACACATTTCGCGCTGAAATCGACTGCGGACACCACCGCCCATGCCGACGAGCTGGGCTGGCTCAAAAAGGAATTCGATCTTACTGCCGCCCAAACCGCCGCCGTCGAAAAACTCCACGCCGACTACCAGCCCATCTGCGCAGCCCACTGCGAACGCGTCGTCGCCGCCCGCGAAAAACTCGCCAATGCCACCGACCCCGACGCCGCGCGCACCGAACTCGCCCGCCTCGAAGCCGTCTGCCGCGACGCCACGCACGCCCACCTCCAACAAGTCGCCGCCGTGATGTCGCCCGACGAAGGCGCGCGTTTCCTCGCCCTCGTCGGCCCCAAGGTTTCCGGGCAAACCCACGCCGCGCCACTCGGGCTCAAATGACGCCCGCCGCGCCCCTTCCCAGCGACGAAGCTCTCGCCTCCGCCCTCGCTCGCGGCGACGACTCCGCCCTCGATGCACTTATGCTCCGCTGGCAGGTGCGTCTCCGGTCGTTTCTCTATCGCTACACGCAAAACGAAGCCGACGCCCTCGACCTCGCGCAGGAAACGTTCGTCCGCGTTTACCGGCACCGCTCGCGCTACCGCGAAGGCGCGAAGTTCTCCACGTGGCTCTTCCAGATCGCGCTCAACCTTGCCCGCGACCACGCCCGCCTCCGACATCGCCGGCCCGCTGATTCGCTCGACGTCGTTCCCGAGCCATCCGACACCCACAGCCCGACCAGCGATCTGCTCCTCGCCGAACGAGCCACCGCCGTCCGCTCCGCCATCGCCGATCTCCCTGAAAACCTCCGCTCCGCGCTCGTTCTTTTCGAATACGAGGACAAATCCCACGCCGAGATCGCCGCGATCGTCAGCGCCACCCCGAAGGCCGTTGAAACCCGCCTTGCCCGCGCCCGCGCGTTGCTGCGCCAGAAGCTAAGTCGGTTTCTCAGTTAGACTTCGCACCATTTCTCCGTTGCTCGCACTGGAGCCGGAACCAGTCTTGCGCTTCTCAGCCATGAAGCGCCTTCAGGTTCTGCTATTATCCGCGCATCTATTTCTCATAGGCGGACTCATCTGCGTCTACATCGCCCCTAACTTCCACGCCTTCGGCATGATTTTGATCGGATGGTTTATCCGAGAAATGGTGCCGTATCAAAACACCCAGCAATCGCCTTCGACCACAGGGCGGCTTTTTCAAGGCGTCGTTTGCGGGTTGCTGGCTTCCTGGCTCAACCGACTCGGGCTGTCGGATTTTTTGCTCAAAGCGTGGCACGCTCGCATGGATTTGATTCCCATTCTGACGTGCTCGCTGGTGCTTAGTTATCTGATCCTCTCCGACTGGAACCGCTTCCTGCGACTGACCGAAAGGCAAATAGACCGGTTTTATCAGGACGCCTAAATCCGCGCGTCACTCCGGTCCTTGTTAATCGAGATAATCACCGATTAATCCGGCTCCCTCCGTTATTTCTGCGGTCCATTCTGCCATGCCCCTCGTTTCCATCAATCCCGCCACGGGCCGCATCCTGAAGCGCCACCGCGAACACAACGCCAAGGAGATCGCCTCCGCGCTCACCGCGACCCACCAGGCCTTCCTTGGCTGGCGCGAACTTGCCCTCGCCGACCGGGCCCGCCACGTCGCCGCGCTCGGTGCCACACTGCGTAAACAAGCCGAGCCTCTCGCCCAACTCATCACTGCCGAGATGGGAAAGCCTCTCGCCGATGCCCGCCTCGAAATTGAAAAATGCGCCGACGGCTGCGAGTTCTACGCCCAACATGCCGCACGTTTCCTTAAGCCTCAACGCCCCGTTGTCGCGCCCAAAAACGCTGTCGTTGCCTTCGAACCGCTCGGCGTGGTCCTCGCGATCATGCCGTGGAATTATCCTTTCTGGCAGCTCTTCCGCGCGGCCGCGCCCGCACTGATGGCCGGCAACACGGTCCTGCTTAAACACGCGTCCAACACCACGGGCTGCGCCCTCGCCATCGAACGCATCTTTCGCGACGCTCGCGTGCCCGCCAACATTCTCCGCACGCTCGCTGTATCCTCGAAGGCGATACCCGCGCTCATCAAAGATGCCCGCATCAAGGGCGTAACGCTCACCGGCAGCACCGATGCAGGCCGCAAGGTCGGCGCTCTGGCCGGCGCCGCGCTCAAGCCCTGCGTTTTCGAACTCGGCGGCAGCGATCCCTACATCATTCTCGCCGACGCCGATCTCGATCATGCCGCCGAGGTCTGCGCGCAAGCCCGCCTCACCAACGCCGGACAAAGCTGCGTTGCCGCCAAACGCTTCATCGTCGTCGAGAGCGTGCGCGCCGCCTTCGAGCAGAAATTCACCGCCCGCATGGCGGCCCGCCGCATGGGCGACCCGACCGCCAAGGACATCGACTTCGGCCCGCTCGCCCGAGCCGATCTGCGCGACGAGCTTCACGCCCAGGTTCAAAAAAGCATCAAGCGCGGCGCACGCCTGCTCCTCGGCGGCACCCTTCCTGCCAAGAAAACCAAAGGTGCGTTTTACCCCGCCACTATTCTCACCGACGTGCGTCCCGGCATGCCGGCTTACGACGAGGAGTTTTTCGGCCCTGTTGCCTCGATCATCGCCGCGCGTGACGAAGCCGATGCCATTCGCATCGCCAACGACACCGCGTTTGGCCTCGGCGCCGCGGTCTTCACTCGCAACCGCCGTCACGGTCGCACGCTGGCCGTCGAAAACATCGAAGCTGGCATGGTATTCGTGAACGAACAGGTGCGCTCCGACGTTTCCCTCCCATTTGGCGGCATCAAAGATTCCGGTTACGGACGCGAACTCAGCGCCTTTGGCATCCGCGAATTTGTGAACGTCAAAACCATCTGGATCGCCTGATCCTCCACTCCAACACACGGGGCGTCCCTCCGGCTTGCCGCCCTGTTCCGGCTCGTTACATTCAGGTAACGAGCCATTAAAAACTCGTTTCGTTTCGCTCTCGGTTTACGTTTGCCCGTCTTTCCCACGATGTCTGCCCAGCGCAAAAAGACCACCGTCCGCAAGCCCGTCGCCAAAGCCACCCGTCGGCCCAAAGCCAAGCCTGCCGCTGCACCCGCGCCTGCTCCCGCTGCCGTCAACGAGCGCGTCATCATCCCAAAGAAACGCGTGCGAGCCGTTCACGCCCCGGCCAAGCCGGCGAAGTCTGCTTACTTTAACCGCGAGCTCAGCTGGCTCGCCTTCAATCGTCGCGTCCTCGAACAGGCCCAGAGCGATCAGCATCCGTTGCTCGAGCGCGTCAAGTTTCTCGCCATCGTCTGTTCCAACCTCGACGAGTTTTTCGAGATCCGCGTCGCCGGTATCATTCAACAGGTCGACAGCGGTGTAACTGAGCCGAGCGTGGACGGCCTCGGCCCCAAAGAGTCGCTGCGCCGCATTCACTCGGTCGTCGCCTCACTGGTCGAAGACCAATACGCCTGCTGGCACAAGCAGCTCATGCCCGCGCTCGCCGCCGAGCGCATTGTTTTTAAGAACGCCGCCGAGCTGAGCCCCGCCGAACTCAACTGGGTTACCGCTTATTTTCACGAGCAGGTTTATCCCGTGCTCACGCCGCTCGCGCTCGATCAGTCGCACCCGTTTCCCCAGCTCGGCAACAAGACGCTCAACGTCATCGTATCGCTCGACAATCCCGCGACGTCGGAGGTCGAGCACCTCGCGGCCATTCTGCCGGTCCCGCGCATTCTGCCGCGCATCGTCCAGATCGATTCCGCCGGCGCCGGCGAACCGCAGCATTTCATTTTCCTCTCGGAAATCATCAAACTCTGCGCCGGCGAATTTTTCCCCGGCTATCGCATCAACGGTGCCCACGCTTTCCGTGTCACCCGCAACAGCGATCTCTACATCGACGAGGAAGAAGCCGAAAACCTCCTCAAGAAAATCGAGGAAGAACTGCGCAATCTCCGCCGCGGCGCCGCCGTGCGCATGGAGATCGAAGAAGGCGTGGACGACGCGATTTTCACGCGCCTGTGCGAGCACCTCGACCTGTCGCACGAATACGTCTTCCGCCTGAACGGTCCGCTCAATCTGCTGCGCCTGATGAGCCTCGCCGACGTGGACCGGCCCGACCTGAAGTATCCTCCGTTCACGCCGGTCAACGTTTCCCTGCTTCGCGATCCCGCGCACATTTTCGAAACGCTCCGCGCGCAAGACATCCTGCTGCACCACCCTTACGATTCGTTTCAACCCGTGGTGGATTTCGTCGAGCAAGCCGCCCGCGATCCGCAGGTGTTTGCCATCAAGCAGACGCTCTATCGCACCAGCGGCGATTCGCCCATCGTGCGCGCGCTCATCGAAGCCTCCAAAAACGGGAAACAGGTCACCGCGCTCGTGGAGCTCAAGGCGCGTTTCGACGAGGCCAACAACATCCAATGGGCCAAGCAGCTCGAGGAAGCCGGCGTTCACGTCGTCTACGGACTCATCGGCCACAAGACCCACTGCAAATGCTCTCTGGTCGTTCGCCGCGAAGGGAAACTCCTGCGTCGTTACGCACACTTGGGCACGGGCAACTACAACCCCAAGACCGCGAAGCTTTACACCGACCTCAGCTACTTCACGGCGCGTGACGAGCTGACGTCCGACGCCGCCAACCTGTTCAACACGCTCACCGGCTTCAGCCGCGAGCCCGTGTTCGAACATTTGCTCGTCGCGCCGTATAATCTCCACCGCCGTATCCAGGAACTCATACAACGCGAGACCGACAACGCCGCCGCCGGCAAACCCGCCCGCATCATCGTCAAGATGAACTCGCTGGTGGACAAGGCGACCATTGACAATCTCTACACCGCCTCCCGCGCCGGCGTGAAGATCGACATCATCGTTCGCGGAGTCTGCTGCCTCGTTCCGGGCGTCAAAGGCCTGAGCGAACACATCCGCGTTCGCAGCATCGTCGGACGCTACCTCGAACACGCCCGCGCCTTCTATTTCGAAAACTCCGCCGAAGGTGAACCGCTCATCCTCGCCGGCAGCGCCGACTGGATGCCGCGCAACTTTTTCCGCCGCGTGGAAGTGGTTTATCCCGTGCTCGACCCGGTCCTGCGCCGCTGGATCACCGACGAGCTTTTTGGAATCGAGCTGCAGGACAACGAATTCGCCCGCGAGCTGCGCTCCAATGGCGGCTACCTCCCGTTGGCCGTTCCAGCCGGCGCGCCCGCGTTTTCCGCGCAGAGCTACTTCATCGCCTCCGCCACCGAGCGCGCCCGCGCGTTGGCCGACGCGCAAAAGTAGCCATCGACCCAAGCTCGGCGGTTTTGGGGTGATGAGCTCGTTGCGGACTCGGAGGGCTAACCGACTCCGCCCACACCCGTCCGCAACCGCCTGACCGTGGTTGCTCGACGGGACCCGCAACTGCCCCTCACCGACAGGCGCAGTGCAAGCGGCGCATAAAATATGGACGCGCCGGTTGGCTCAGCGTTGTGTGCACCCGCTCCGCATGACGTTCCCCGCGCCCCGTTCTATCAGGTTTCTTCTACCCTGCGTGCTCCTCGTTGCATCCCTGCAGGCACGCACATGGACCGACATCCAGGGTCGCGCGCTCGAAGCCGACTACGTTTCCTCGACGCCTGAGGCCGTCACCGTGCGACGGACCGATGGCCGCAACTTCACCCTGCCACTCGCCACGCTCTCGGCCGCCGACCGTGAGTTTGTCGCCGCACAAACCGCCGCGACCACGCGTGATTTCAAAGAACTGAACACGCTTATCGGCGTCGAACTGCTCGCCGACGACACGCTGTGGAACGACGAACCGGCCGCGGTCGCCCGCCGCCTCAAACTTCCACTCGAAGGAAAGACGGATCGTTTCGAGGGCTACCGCGTGTATCCAAAAAAGCCCGTCGCCGTCGTCGGTGTCGACGCGCACATGCTCGCGTTACAAGCCGCCGAGGGACGCATCACCACGCTCACCGTGCAGTTTTCGAATCGCGGCGACTATCCTGCATTCCGCGACCGTGAGCCTTCGTTCCCGCCGTCGAAGACCGAGCTGCAAGAATTTGAGAAAGCTCTTAAACGGGACTTCGATGCGTTGACCGCCGCGTTCACCGCCAAACTCGGCGAACCCAAACGAGAGATCGCCGTGGGCGGGCTCGATGCCGGCCGCCGTTCGTTGCGCTGGGAATGGGCGTCACATGCATTGCTCGTCAGCCATGACGCCGAACAAATGGTGTCGCTCAAAATCATCCCGACCGATCGCGCCGCCAACGCGCGCCTGGCCGACGATCAGGTGCGACGTCTCTTCAAAGAGCGCATCAACCGCCGCGCCAACGGCGACATCATCCTCGACCAAATTCCGATGGTGAACCAAGGCCCCAAGGGCTACTGCGTTCCGGCCACTTTCGAACGTTACCTGCGCTACGCCGGCATCCCGGCCGACATGTATGAACTCGCCGCGGCGGGTGGCACCGATTTCGGCGGCGGCACGAGTTTCCAGTCCATGGCGCGCACTCTGGAGCGCGACGTGCGTCGCCAAGGCCGTCGGCTCGAGCAAGTCTCGCCCAAGCTCACCGCCTCCGCCATCGCGCGATTTAACGACGAAGGACGGCCGAT
>JBEVND010000370.1:0-3062 GCA_040508285.1 Rariglobus sp.
AGCGTCTCGTTCTTTGGCTCCGTTAAGCTTTCTTAATTTCGCTAACTATTGGTTTTTAGTCGTTTAAGTGATCGGCGATAATTTTATAAAATCTTCCGATTATTTTTGAGCGTTTCGCTGAGTGCCTCGTCTATCCCCATGTAGTCAGTTTTATAGTTTTAGTTCTTAAGGTTTGCTTGGTGTTAGGTCATAAAAGCCGTCTCTCACGAGGCGGCTTTTGTGTTTCTAAAATTCAGGTTGAAGGTTCTTGAAGGTATTTTGAGGGCGAGCTGCCGACTGCGCAGCGGGTTGTGTGATTATCCGAATAAAGATTAAACCTTTGAGGGGCGTGCGCGTCATAGGTGATGTCATGAAAAAGACATTGTTGGGAGTTTTGGTCGTTGCCGCGGTCGCCGTTATTCCGGCTCAAGCGCAACTTTTCCGTCCTTCGGTCGTGAACGGTGCGCTGCTTGGCGGCGTGGCGGGCGCGATCATCGGTAATAATGCCGGTTCCGGTGGTCATACCGTAGAAGGCGCAGCCATCGGTGCGGTAGCAGGTGCATTGATCGGCGCGGCGATCGACAGCTCTTCTCAACAACCACACGAAGTGCCGCGGCCTACGCAGGTAAATTATTATCCAGCGCCAGCGCCTGTGGTTTACGCGCCGCAGCCGGCACCGGTCGTCTATTCGTCTTTTCCGGAGCCGGTTTACTACCAGCAACCCGCCTCGGTGGTTTATTATCAGCAGCCGGTTTATTACAGGCCAGCCCCGCGCGTCGTCTATGTGGCGCCGGCCTATTGCCCGCCTGCGCCGCGCCTCGTGATTTCGTATGGAAGTTACAACTACGGACCGCCCCGCCAGGTTTACGGCGGACACGGACACGGTGGCGGCTGGGGCCGTGGCGATGGTCACCGCGATTCACCTGGCCGTGGAAATCACGGCGGTCCACGCGGACGTTAACCTTCTCAATCACCGCCGTGCGCCCAAAGCGCACGGCTTTTTTGTCGCTTGGTTTCGGGTGACGTTCTCTGATGGCGAATGATTTCTTTGCTAGAAGGCCGGGGCTCCCGCGTGAAAAAGCCACCGGCGCAGGCACTTGTCCTCGGCCTCACGGTTGCCGGCTGCGCACCGCGCATCTGGCGACGGATGATCGTGAAGGAGAGCATGTGGCTCGCCCGGCTGCATGACTCGATTCAGGTGGCGTTCGATTGGTTCGATTATCAGACGCACACCTTCGCGCTGGAGGATTTACGGCTCGGGAATCCAGTGCTGAAAGACGACGCGCGCGTGGAGGATGATCGCGATGTGTTACTCGTGGATCTCGATCTCCCGAAACGCGGGGCGATGGTTTACGATTATCATTTTGGCGAAGGGTGGCGGGTGGAGATTCGCGTGGAGACCTTGGTGCCCGTGGAAAAAGGCCGGCATTACCCGTATTGCGCGGCCGGCGAGCGTTCGGGGCCGCCCGAAGACTGCGGCGGCGTGGAAGCGTATCACGACATGCTCGCGTGCATCAAAGAACCGACAACCGAGCTGGGGCGGGAGTGGCTCGAGTGGCTTGGTCCGAAGCATGACACCGAGCGATGCGACGTGGAAGCGATCAACAAAGCCCTGCGCAAATTCGGAAAATGAGCGCACGTAAACGCAAAGCCTCGAGGTCATTTCGGAAGACCAAACTCTTCTTTTGGTTCAACGTCGCGCTGCTGGGTGTGCTCGGTGGTTGGTTTGTGATGCAGCCTCCCGACCGCCGCGTCGAAGTCACCAAGCTGGTCGAAAACTACTTCGAGAAAAACAAGCGCGTCGAATTGCTCGACGTGGCGGTGGATATTTACCGCCTCTATTACAGCGCTGATTTCGTTACGACGGTCGCGCCTGGCGATCGCACGCATCTCTACGGTGGCGTGCCCACGGCAGATGGCTTTGCGAACCCGATTCGTATTCTGCGAAACAAGGGCTTCGTCGTCGGTTATTGTGACGTGTTGGAGAATCCCGCCTGGGTCGCTTATCGCATCCATGACGTTCCGAGCCTGAAGCCGCCCGCGCCGCGTCCCGAGCGTTTCGAGACAGATCTGCGGACGGTGGCGCGCGTGTCGTCATCCACGTATTCGAATAGTGGATATGATCGCGGACACATGGCGCCGAACTACGCGATTGCGACGCGTTACGGCGAAGAGGCGCAGCGGGAGACGTTTCTCATGTCGAACATCGTGCCGCAGAAGCATGGGTTGAACGCAGGAACCTGGTAGGCGCTGGAGATGGAAATCGCCACGAGCTATCCTGCGCGTTTTCAGGAGATTTGGGTCGTGGTCGGACCAGTTTTTGGCGCGCGTCCGGTTAAGCTGCCGGGTGGCACGGCGGTGCCGGAGGCGTGTTTTATGATCATGCTGGATGAGAGCGGTGGGCGGGTGCGCTCACAGGCATTTCTGTTTCCGCAAGAGACACCGGCGGGAGCCAGCGCCTCCAAGTTTGTCGTTTCCATCGACGAAGTGGAGCGGCGGACGGGCCTGGATTTCTTCGCGGACCTGGACGATGTCGCGGAGAGCGCGTTGGAAGCGCGACCCGCGCAGGACCTGTGGAGTCCCCGCCGCTGAGAGCTGCGGCGTTGACTCGTTGGGGTGAATGGCTTTGCTGGCGCCTGTTCTTTGGCAGGTGCGTGGTCAGCCGGGAGGACTCGGCGATTGATGTCCGGTTTCTCCATCTGACCATGAACAAGACAAGTAACACGTCTTCGGTTAACGTTTTCGGTGCGTTTGCACGCTCTGGCTTTTTCAAGAAAAGCCCGGCCGTGAAGAGCGCTTCAGCCGAGATCGTTCGTCCGAAGTATTATGAAGCCGCGACGGCGGCTCAGGCAGCGCGCCTCTCCGAGGTGCTAGGTCGTGGGATGTCGTCGCACCTGCGGTTCTAACGGAACCGTAGTTAAAACCAGTAAACAACGCCGCCCGGGAGCTCACGCTTCCGGGCGGTTCTTTTTTTAGTGATCGTGAGATGCGTGCGCGCGGTTGGCGCAGATTTTATTTCGTGTTCATCACGAACACGCCGTCCCACGCGCCTGCGGGCGGATGAGTGATCAACACCTCGCATC
>JBEVND010000410.1:0-4544 GCA_040508285.1 Rariglobus sp.
CACCGCTCCGCCGTCGGGCCGGGTCACGGTGAACGTGAGGTCGGCAATTTTCCCTGCGTGAATCGGTGCGCCCGGGGTGAGCTTGAATTGATAGCCTTCCACCTCGGCGTCCCACGAAAGGATGTTCATGTTAATCGCCACATCGCCGGCGACCGGAAGATCCGCGCCCGAATAGAGACTGCGCGCCGTGGGAACCGGCACAAAGTCCGCAAACACCCGATACGTGCCCGCCAGCCTCGGCGTAAACGGGAAGGTCCATTCGCCGTCCCGTTCACCTGGCACGGGATGAATGTGCTGATAATCGCGCAACGTGGGATCGACCACGAGCAGGTGGAGTTTGCGCGTGTGTTGCACAAGCAGATCGGCGGGGCCAACGGGCTTTCCGGTGGACGTGGCCAAGGCGAGCGTCACCTGTGTTTCGCGACCGGGCTCGGCCGGCGCATCGCTGCGCAATGTCATCGTCACGGGCGAACGCGCCGTGGTCACCGCAACGAATTGCGGATTCGACGGATCGCAGAGTTCGATCGCGCCTTTCCCCTGCACGTTGAAGTCGCCTTGGTGGAGATTGGTGCCGGTCGGCAACAGGCGAAATCCGACGTAGAGCACGACGGCGCTCGCCGTGATGAGGGCAATTTGCCGCCACGGAATCGGTGCGGAGTTTTGAAGCGATGAGGTGCTCATGAGGTTTTCTTCATCTTCTTCACGTAGTCGTCAGGCGACCACTGGCTGCCGTCGGTGCGCCAGATGATCCGGCCCTCGGCGTCGATGAGCAGTGTCGAAACGGTGTGCTGCAAAATGCTGCCTTTGAACTCGGCGATCACGCCGAACTGGGTGAGCAGGTCTTTGATCGAGCTCTCAGGACCGGTGAGAAACGAATAGTTCGTCGTGTCGATGCCGCGCTGTTTCGCGTAAGTGAGCAGAACGCCGGGCGTGTCGTATTCGGGATCCAGCGTAATGGAAATAAACTCGATGTTATCCACTCCGGCCTCCTTCGCCTTGCGCTGCGTGACGACCATGTTGGCGGTGGCGAGCGGGCACATCGTGGCCACGGTGCAGCGCGTGAAAATGAAATTGAGCATCACCTGCTTGCCCCGAAAACGCGCCGCGGAGACGACTTTGCCCGACTGATCGTAGAGCGCGAAATCCGGGAGATTCTCGCCCACCTCACGATAAGCGCGGCGTCCGCGAATCGACGTGTCCTGACGCAACGCTCCACTCGCCGTTCCGATTTGAGCATCCGCCACGGCGTCAACCGGCCAGATTTTTTCCAACGCGAACTCGCCATCCTCGCGTTCGAGCAGCTCGGCGCGGATACGCTGGCCCTCGCGGGCGTTGGTCACATCGCCGAGCGTGACGAAAAACTCCATCGTCATCGGCGGCATATAACCGGGGATCTCATCGTGTTTCACCAGCAGCGAAAGCCGCTCGGGGTCGACCTTGATGATCTCGCCCGTCAACGGGTAACGCTTCTCCTTCGCGCTCGCCTCGGCCGCCGCTTTATCCCCGCCGCCGGGCTTGCAGGCAGACGACATCAGCAGCACCAACGAGGCACTGGCCATTAGCAACAGGGAGCGGAGCCGCGAAGAAACCATATACCTACGGATTCTCCCGAGGAAAAAATTGTCAAAGGCTTTGAGGCAGGTAGTCATTCCCCTTCCCTGCGCCACAACGCAGGCTGATGACCTTTTGACCATGACCTCTTCCCGCACTTCTTCCTACCAGCCTGCGCTCGCGTGGTTCGCCGCGCTCGGCGCCGCGTGGGTTTTCGGTGTCGTGACGTTGGGCGCCTTCACGACGAGCATTCACGCGGGCATGGCGTTTCCCGACTGGCCGCTCTCCAACGGCTCCATCAATCCCGACGGCTGGCTCACCGAGATCGATAAATTTGCCGAACATTCCCACCGCCTCTTTGGCATGGTGATGGGCTTCCTCGCCATCGGGCTCGTCGCGTGGCTTCACCTGCGCGAAGACCGCAAATGGGTGCGCCAACTCGGCTGGGCCGCGCTGACGATCGTGGTCGTCCAAGGTATTCTCGGTGGCAAACGCGTGCTCCTCGACTCGATCGACGTGCCCGGCTTCGAGATGTCGCTCGGGCAGATGTTGCGCATCCCGCACGGGATTCTGGCGCAGGTTTATGTGTGCGTGCTGTTCGCGATCGCCGCGGGGCTTTCGCGCCCGTGGATCGAAAACGGTCCGCAAAAAGTCGTGGGCGGAATCGAGCCGGCCATCCGCCGTCTCGCGGTTGTTTCTACGCTGCTGGTTTTCGTGCAGCTCATCGTCGCCGCCGTGATGCGGCACAACAACGCGGGTCTCGCGATCCCTACATTCCCGCTCACGCCCGAAGGTGGCTTGATCCCCGCAACGTGGGATTTCCGCGTGGCGATCCACTTCACGCATCGTGTGATGGCCGTCGTGTTGACCGGCGCGCTGGGTTGGCTGGCGGTGTTGCTCTGGCGCTCGCCGTCGGTCGGCCGCGGATTAAAGCGCGCGGCGACACTCATGGTCGCCCTCGTCGCAGTGCAGATTTTTCTCGGAGCGCTCTCGGTCTGGACGACGCGTAATCCGTATTACACGACGTCGCACGTCATCGGCGGCGCGTTTATCCTGGCCACTGTTTTCACCATCGCCTGGTGGGTGCACCGTGAGGTGATTGTCCGCCGCGAAACCACTCCGCTCGCCGCATGACCACCGACGCCACCCGCTCCTCTGTCGATACGCCCGCGGCCGTCAAAGCACGCTTCGGCGATTACCTGGAATTGACCAAGCCGCGGCTGAGCCTGCTCTCGGTTATCACGACGCTGGTCGGCTACGCGGCGGCACGTCCGGGCTGGCACCCGATCGAATTCTGGGCGCTGGTCGCCGGCACGTGCGCCTGCGCCGGTGGCGTTGCCGCGCTTAACCAGTGGATGGAAAGCGACACCGACGCCGTCATGCCGCGAACGGCGGACCGGCCGATTCCCTCGGGCAAAGTCGCAACCGGCTCCGCGTTCGTCATCGGTTTCGCGCTGTGCGCGGCGGGTCTCGGCGTGCTGTTCACTTATACGAATGGCGCGGCGTCGATCTTCGCGCTGCTCACGATCATTTCTTATCTCGCGATCTATACGCCGTCGAAACGCTGGTCGCGCTGGTCGACCGAAATCGGCGCGGTGGCCGGCGCGTTCCCCCCGCTCATCGGCTGGGCCGCGGCGACGGGTGGCGTCACGGCGCTGGGATGGATTCTCTTCGGAATCCTTTTCCTTTGGCAGATCCCCCACTTCATGGCGATCGCGTGGACCTACCGTAAAGACTACGGCGCGGTGAACTTCCCGATGCTACCCGTGCGTGATTCGCAAGGTGCCACGGTTGCCCGCTGGTCATTCGTCAACTCCGTGGCCCTTGCGGTCGTTTGCTTGCTGCCGCAGTTCCTCGGGCTCGCGAGTATCTATTATACCGTGGTCACCGCCGTGCTCGCGGTGTGGTTCCTCGCCCGTGCCGCCGCTTTCATGAAACCGGCCGACCGCGATAAGAACGCCCGCAAACTTTTCTTCATGACCATTGGCTGGCTGCCGCTGCAACTCGGCGCGCTGGTCGCCGACCGCTTTATCTTTGCCTGAGCCCGGACGGACCGACCAACGCCGACCACGACCGGACAGACCTGCGGCTTTACCAACACGACCACTGACCCACGACCCAACGCCTACCTGTGACCATTAACGACATTCCCGCTCTCAACGCCGGCCTCAACGCCTTGGCCACCGTGTTGATGACCGCGGGTTTCATTTTCATCAAAGCGAAGAACCCCCGCATTCACCGGTTCTTCATGTTGTCCGCCGGCGTGGTGTCGGCGATTTTTCTCGTCGGCTATGTCGGCCACAAGGCGCTTAAGGGCATGGCGGCTGGCGCCGGCGAGGCCATTCACACGAAGTTCGGCGGCACTGGGACCATCGCGCTCGTCTATTATGTGATGCTGATCACGCACGTGATTCTCGCGATCAGCGTGGCGTATCTCGTGCCCAAGACGTTCTCGCTCGCGATCAAAGGAGATTTCGAACGCCACAAAAAGTGGGCGCGCGTGGTGTTTCCCATCTGGTATTACGTGAGCATCACCGGCGTGTTGGTTTACTTCTTCCTCTACCGGTGGTGGCCGGCCACAACCTGACCCTCGCACGGCTTATCGGGGCATCATCGATTCTTCATGATGCCCAGAACCTAAGTTTATGGCTTGAAATGCCTCTCCGCTTTCCGACGCTCTCACCCTTTATTCTCGAACAGTCGCCCGCCTGACCCGCGGACACCTTATTCCGGCCAAATGACCTTTCCGTCCATTTTCCGCTCGCTCAAGCGCCGCGCCCTTACCTGCGCGGCTGTTTCCGCCATGCCCCTCTTCACCGGTGGCTGGCTTAACTGGCTCACCGGCCCGCAGTCGACCTTCGACACGCACGGCCCGGTGGCCAAAGCCCAGCTCGACGTTTTCTACGTCACGCTCTGGGTCACCGGCATCACCTTTGTGATCGTTTCGAGCATCATCGCCTACGCGACGCTCAAGTTCAAAGCCAAGGAAGGCG
>JBEVND010000422.1:0-5797 GCA_040508285.1 Rariglobus sp.
CCTTCACGCTCAACTCTAGCACCGCCGCATTTACCTCAGGCGTGAACACCGTGACGTTTCGCGTGAACAATGTCGGTGGTGGTGCCAGCGGCCTGCTCATCTCTGGCTTCAGCGGCAACGTCATCGTGCCCGAAGTCGGCACGTTTCTCCCCATCGCAGGCGCGATCGGTGTCTATGGGCTGACGATTTTCCGCTCGCGCCGTCGTGATATCCGGACCGCAGCGCTCCTGCGTCCTTAAAGTTTCTTCAACGCCTCCGTGACGATCCGCGCTTCCTCGAGGGTAACTGCCGCGCCGTCCACGCGCAGCAACATCGCTTTGGCTTCCTCCTTTCGTCCCGCCGTGAGCAACGTGAGCCCATATGAAAACGCGATCTCCGGCCGCGTCGCGATCTCCTCTTTAACGGCCTCAAACAATTCGAGCGCTTCCGTCACCCGGCCTTCGCTTCGCAACGCAAAGCAGTAGGTCGAACGGTAGAGCACATTCTCGGGGTAGCGCAGATGATTCTCTCGCGAGATACGATATGCCTGATCCCGGCCGCGATTCAGCACCAACCCCAGGTAGGCAAAATTATTGGCGATCAGCGCGTCTCCCGAGCGCAACGCACGTAACCGGTTGAACGTCTGGTGAAGCCCGTCGGCATCACGTTGCAGTTGGTAGTGCCGGGCCAAGGACCCCAGCGCCGCCATCGCCACGCCCGGCTGTTCTGCGCAACGCCACCAAAGTTTCACCGCCTCCTCGCGCAATCCCCACGAGTAAAATGCTCCCGCGAGAAATAGAGTTTCGCCGCCACCAGTCACCACATCGGCCAGCAACGTCTCCCAGATTCTATCGGCGACGACGGCATTCCCCAGACGTCGCTCAGCCATCAGCTGATACCCTGCCCTCACCCGATTCAACCGGCCCCAGTTGGCATTTACGGTGCGCGCGCGCAAGGCGCTCCAGTCTTCGCTCAACCGCAGCACGTCGGCCGTCGCCACGGCCACCGGTGGTCGGGCCGTAAACTCGTCCGGCAGCGTAGCGGACCATACGATCGCCTCACTCGCCCGCCCGGTGCCACCCAACCACTCGATCAACTTAGCGGCCGATTCTTCGTTTTTCGCGTAAGCGTGTTTCACCTCGGCCAGCGCTGTTGTGAATTCCGCTTCATCGCTCAACGCCAGTGCGGACAGGCTGTTGAAAACATCTGTTCGCGTCGCCGCCGGGTGCGACCGCAATGCCCGTGCCTGTGCACGCATCGCAGGCTGGTCGCTGCGCTGCACGGAGTGCACCAGCAACACCCGCAACGCCTCCGCGCCCACCTGCGGATCCGACGTCCACTTCTCGAGCAAGTCTCGTCCGCGATCACGGTCACCGGGCTCGGTCGCCACCAACAAGGTCACACCGAGCGGCACCTCGTTGACCGCCACTCCCGGCTCCAGGCGCAACGCTTCCTCGAAGTGCTTGCGCGCCGTATCCATCGTTCCATTACGCCGCGCCAGTTCACCGGACAAGCGCCGGCCGCGCGCCGACTCGCGAGCGTTACTCGAAAGCGTCTGGAGCGCCGTCTCCGCCTGCTCCCACTCTTCCGCGATCATCGCCGTGGCCGCCCAATCGAGCTGCACCGCTTCGTCGGAGGGCGCGAGGGCGGCGGCCCGATGCGCAAACGTAAGTGCCGACTTCGGTTTCCCTGATTTCAAAGCAAACTCCGCCGCCAGTTGCCACGACTCCGCGCGCAACGGCGCCAACTCCAGCGCCAGATGGACCACCGGTTCCGCTTCATCCAGCCGGTTCGCATCCAGCCATTGCCGAGCCATGCGCAAAGTCGCCCGCTCACGCCAAATCGGGTAGATCACCACCGAGGTCGCAATCACTGTCGCCGACAGCGCCATCCCGCCAAAGACCTTGAGCCTGAATCGCCAGCCGCTTTCCCACGCATCTAGAAAATCCCACCAGCGCGTTCGCACGTCGCACCACGCTTTCCACTTCGCTCCGCGGCGCTGTAATTTAACGGACAGTTTTTCTGGGGATTTTGCTTCGCTCATGGGGTAACAGAAGAGCCGATCCCTCTGCGCGGTATCACTATAACTCGCCTGCCGGTTTCCTCCATAGGGTTGAGCATCTACGGCCTCTCCCGCTTGTAACTAGGTCGCACCGCAACTTACACCACCCGCCGCCTCGACTCGCAGCCTCGAATCAAGCCTGAGGGACTCAAACTCCACGTGGAAAAACCAAGTCCGCAGGGTTGCCGCTTCACTCGTTCGCCCGCAACTTCCCGCCTCATGACGAATTTCGCGACGATTCTCACCCATCCCGGTGGTGCCCACAAAGACGAGTTTCTCGCGTGCAGTGTGCTTCTGGCGATCCATCCGGTGCCGCTGATGCGCCGCGAACCGACGCCGGCCGAACTCGCCGATCCCTCCATCGCAGTCGTCGACGTGGGTCACAGCCACGACCCGGCGCTCGGCAACTTCGACCATCATCAATTTCCCGCCGATCATCCTCCGATCTGCTCCGTTTCGCTCGTTCTCCAATATCTCGGCCTCTACGAAGACGCCCGCCAGTTCTGCGACTGGTTGGAGCCAGCCGAGTGGTTTGACTGTCGTGGTCCGATCGCCACCGCCCAATGGCTGGGCGTCGAACGCCACATCATCAGCCGGCTGCACTCGCCGATCGATGGCACGCTTCTGCGGCGCTTCGCGTCCGTCACGCGTCTCGATCCGGGCGAACCGTTGTGGGAAGTCATGCGCATGATCGGCGACGATCTGCTCACTTATCTGCGCTCCCTCCGCGAACGCCTCGAGTTCATCAGTCGCCACGCCGATCTGTGGACCATCGACACCACTTCGGGTCCGGCCCGCGTCGTGTTCCTCCCGCGCACCGATCCCCTGCCCGACGATCCCTCCGCCGGCATCGAGCGCTACGTTGAAAGCCGTGGTTTGGGCCAAAGCGTGATCGGCCTCATCTCGCCCGATCGCCGCAGCGGCGGTTACGGCCTCTCGCGTTATCGAGACAACGCCCTGCTCGATTTCACACGTATCTCCAGCCAATCCGACGTGCATTTCGCCCACGCCCGCGGCTTCGTCGCCAAGACCTCGGCCACCGATCCGGCGCGCCTGCGCGAACTTTTGCGTCACGCCTTGGTCGGAAGCTGATCGCCGCATTTTCCTCCATCTTTCGTCTCACCACCATGGGCCGCCGTCTACGTTCCTCTCTTTTCCTGATCGTAGGGGCGGCCCTCGTTCTGGGGTTCTTCGCAAACACCCTGGTCGCGCAAGAGGTCATCCAAGTCACCTGGCCGACTCGCCACGCCGCGCCTGCGGCTTCCGCCACTCCCGAGGTGGCCGCATATCTACCGCTCATGCGGGCAACCGCCCAAAAGCTGCCGGAGTCAGCCGTGGTAAAACTGGCGCTCACCCAATCCACCACGTTTGGGATGTCGTCCGCTGACTCTGAGAAGCTCAGCGATCTCGTCGCTCGTCGTTACGCTGCCATCGCCACCAGCCCGGTCTTCAAAAACGTTCCGTCCACCTTGCCTTACACGCTTGCCGAGACGCAGCCGCGCCAAGGTCTCGCGCTCGTCTACCGCCCTCAGCGCACGACTGCGCAAACGCCGGTGATCCTGTTTCTTCACGGTTACGGCGGCAGTTTTATCTGGTATCAACACCAGCTCGCCGAGTGGTTTCCCGACCACTTGATCATCTGCCCCGCCTACGGAATCGATCCGTCGGAAATCTCTGCCGCTTACGTCACCGAGAGCCTCGCCGCCGTTTCCGCAAAGCTTAAACATCCGCTCGCCAAGCCTTCGCTGATCGGGCTCTCCGCCGGCGGATTTGGAGCGACCCGCCTCTACTCGGCAACGCCATCGGCTTATCAACGACTCGTGGTGCTGGCGGCCTATCCGCCCGACGATGCGTTTCGCGCGTGGCCCAAGGCGGCTCGCGCCGCGTGGATCGTCGGCGCGCAGGAATACTACGTGAAGGACGGCGGCTTCGCCACCTACGTCAAATCGCTTACCGCACGCTCCACGCGTTTCCAAAGCCTCACAATTCCCAAGGCCGACCACTTCTTCCTGCTCACGCACCCGACGGAAACGCGGCGCGCCCTCAAATCGTGGCTGGAAGGCGCCGACCGGCTTTAGACTTTAGTTCGCCTTCACAGCTTCAGCAGGCTTGGGCGACGTAACCATAGCGGCTCGGTTTCTACGCACAGCGGAAAAGCACTGAGCGTGGAACGAGAAACACGTCCCGTCCCCCTGTGGTCGTCTCTTCGAATCCACTTCGAAACAGCCACGTCCATCTCAAAATTCCCGTTCGCACCCCCGCCAGGTCGTAATTTGGGGGATTCCCCCAAATCACCGGATATCCCTAGGTAAAAATCCGTTTTGTAGTTAATAAAAAAATACAAAACAGCGTTGATGCAGGCCGTTTCCATGATCGTGCCTTGCACGTGACTCCGTGGGTTTCAAAAATGACTCATGGCCACGTTACATATTGATAAGAAGCGGCCGCGTATCGCCATGGTTTCCACTCATGGCTACGTCGCCGCCAATCCTCCTCTCGGTGCAGCAGATACAGGCGGCCAAGTCGTCTATGTGTTGGAACTCGCCAAGAAACTCGCCCAGCTCGGCTACGACGTCGACGTCTGGACGCGCCGTTTCGAGAAGCAGCCCGAAATCGACATCGTTAACTCCCACGTCCGCGTCATCCGCGCACGCTGCGGCGGCGATGCGTTTATCCCGAAGGAATACCTGCATCTCAACCTGATGGAATGGTCCGAAAACGCGCTCCGCTTCATCAAGAAGCAAGGACTCGTTTATCAGTTCATCAATTCCCACTACTGGGACGCCGGCGTGGCCGGCCTCCGTCTCGCCGAGGCGCTCAACGTCCCGCACGTGCACACGCCACACTCGCTCGGTTTGTGGAAAAAGCAGCAGATGGAAACCGATTATCCCGAGCGCGCCGACTCGTTCGAAAAAGAGTTTAACTTCACCGAGCGCATCCGCCACGAGACGATTCTCTATCGCACGTGCAATCTGGTCATCGCGACCACCCCACCGCAGCTCGACATGGTGACGACCGACTACGGCATTCCCGCCGGCCGCGTTCACATGATTCCTCCGGGTTACGACGACAATCGATTTTTCCCCGTGAGCGAAGCCTCGCGCCAGATGATCCGGCGTCGGCTTAATTTCAACAAGCCCACCATTCTCGCGCTCGGTCGTCTCGCCACCAACAAGGGCTACGATCTTCTCATCAAAGCCTTCTCGGTCGTCGCCAGACGTTCACCCGAGATCGTGCTCCATCTCGCCGTCGGCGGAACCAAAATGGATGCCCAAGAAAAGCGCATCCTCGCCGAGCTCAAAGCTCTCACGAAAAAGCTCAACCTCACCAAGCGCGTGAAGTTCGCCGGACACATCGCCAATGAAGACCTCGCCGACTACTACCGCGCCGCCGATCTCTTCGTGCTCAGCAGCCGCTACGAACCGTTCGGCATGACTGCGATCGAGGCGATGGCGTGCGGTTGTCCCACGGTCGTCACGATTCACGGTGGTCTTTTCCGTGCGGTCACCTTTGGGCGTCACGCACTCTTCGGCGATCCGTTCGATAAAGAGGATCTCGGCATCATGATGCTAAAACCCTTCTGCCATCCGAAAATCTGGAATCGTCTCTCGCGCATGGGCGCACACAAGGCCCGTAGCCTGTTCACTTGGACTGGTATCGCCCAACAACTCATCAGTCTCGTCGAGGGTCGCCCCATGCACAAGGCGCTCAACGACACCGAATGGGAAGAACCTTGGAACGATGGCGATTGATCGC
>JBEVND010000466.1:0-4390 GCA_040508285.1 Rariglobus sp.
AGCCTTCCCACGCGCCACTGAGGTCGTAGGTCATCACGTTGAGCTGATCAAACTGGTCCTGCAGAGGAGCAAAAATCGCCGCCTGATCACCCACCGCCGCCGTGAGCAACGCGCCCGGTTTGCTCTTGCCCAACGCCGCCCGCAGCTCGCGAACGAAGACCGTGTAAGCCGCGCCGTCGTGCGCTTCCATCGGCTCCATGTCCAGGTCGAGCCCATCGTAACCGTGGTCCTTCACAGCTTTGACCAACGCGCTGATGAAACCCGCCCGGGTTTTCTCCGCCATCGCGCCGCGAAACGCCTGCGCGCTATCCGCACCACCCACACACAACAAAACCTTCCGCCCCGCCGCGTGGGCAAGCCGCACCGTTTCCTTGATGTGCGCTCCGTCCAGATCGTGCTTCGTCCAATCCAAACTTCCGTCCGCCCGCGGCAAAACGGAGAACTGCACGAGATGTGTCACGGCCCGGAAATCAATATCCGCCGGCGCCAGGTTGTGTTGTTGCCAGCCCGGATAATACGCCGTGATCCACAACGACGCCCCAGTTCCCGTCGTCGCAGGTGTCGCGGGCGCCGCCGTCAGGTTCAGGACCAAGAGGCCGCAAACCGCCAATCCCGCACCCAGCCAGCGACAGATGATGCGCATAAATTTACTCCTTCTTCAGCTCGCGCGTCATCAACGAATGCAGCGCTTCGCCCGCCGGCTTGTTGTCATACAAAATCCGATACGTCTCCGCGAGGATCGGCGCGTCGATGCCCCGCGCCGCGACCAGGCCATTGAAACTTTCCGTCGTGCGATAGCCCTCGACCACCGACTTGCTCGCGGCGATCAGGTTGGCCGCGGTTTTGCCCTCGCCGAGATGCTGGCCAAAGGTGCGATTGCGGCTCCACCCGCCATTGCACGTCGCCACCAGATCGCCAAAGCCGCCGAGCCCGTAAAACGTCTCGGCCTTCGCGCCGAGCGCCACGCCGACGCGCACCATCTCCGCCAGCGCACGCGTGAGCAGCGCGGCCTTGGTGTTGTCGCCGAGCTTGAGTCCGTCGCTGCAACCCGCGGCGATCGCGTAAACGTTTTTAAGTGCGCCACCGAGTTCCACGCCGGCCACGTCGTCGCTCGTGTAAACGCGCAACGTCGGGCCGCTCAGCGCCGCCTGCACATCGGCCAGAAACGCGTCGGGCTTGATCGCCGCGAGCACCATCGCGGCGGGCTGGCCGCGGGCGACTTCGGCGGCGTTGGTCGGCCCCGTCAGCGAGCCCACGTTGTAGGCCGGCAGCACGGCCGAGATCACTTCGCTCGGGCGCAGGTGCGTGGTCAGCTCGAGGCCTTTCGATAGCGAGACGATCAGCTTGAGTTGGGTGGCGAGCCCGAGGTTGGCGCGGATACGCTCGCACGTTTCACGAAGCGCTTGCGACGGACACGCCAGAATCACCACATCGGCTTCCATCAAAACCGGCGTCAGCTCATGCCCGATCTGGATGCTCAGTGGCAGCGGAATGCCGGGAAGATAATCGGCATTCTCGCGCGTCGAAGCGATGGCCACCGCCTGCTCAAACCGGCGCGGCACCAACGTGACCGTGTGGTTGAGTCGCGAAAGATGAATGGCAAACGCCGTGCCCCAAGCGCCCGCTCCGATGATGGCAAAATTCATGCGACAGAATTAGCCCACGGATCCCGCTAAACACACGGAAAAAGCGCGGCGAAACCGCGGCTCGCGTTTTCCTCCGACGGTTAGTCGCCGCGGATAAAAAGAACACGTCCGGAAAGCGCGTCGCGATCGGTCCGGTAAGGATTTCCGGCGGACACTTCGGCCGGCTCCGGCTGCTTGGGCATCACGGCCCGATCAAAGATCTCCACGCCCATTCGCCCGAGCATGCCGCTGCCACGGGTCAACGAAACCGAATCCGGCTCCACGCGCACCGAAAGCATTTCACGCGGCCAGTCGGCAAAAACGCTTCCTTCCAAAATCTTCAGGAACGCCGCCGCGCTTTGTCTCTCGTCCCATCCACTGCCTGCTTCTTCAAGATCGCGAAGCGCTGCGTAAAAATCCGTCTTATCACCCGCCAAAGTCCGGACGTTTTGCGCGAACGACACATAGGCGGCCTCGTTGATCGGCAGCAGACGTTTTTTCACGCCGGCGAAATACAAATCTCCCGTCGGCACGGAGGGCAGCAGAATGAGAAACGCCATGCCGCCAGCGTGCACCCAGCTGAATCGCCGGCTTGATCGCTTGATGCCCGATCGCGCAGAGGCCGAAGAACAGCAACGCGCAGGTCAGAAACATACCGACTATCCCAAGGATGAAGAACGTCGGGTTCTCCGAGAAGAACCGCAGGGCCTTCCCGTCGAAATACGACTGGGTTCTCATCCACACGAAGAACCCGCCGCAGACGAGGCAAAGGCCTACAAAGATCTTTGCCCCGACGGAAGCCGCAGGTTTCTCGGCGGGTGACTGCGGCTCCGTTTCGCTCACTTCAGGAAGGCGGGGATCTTCTCGTTGGCGATCTGCTGCTCGAAGGTTTCGCGCGCGTTGATCAGCTCAAACGAACCGCCCTTGACGAGCACTTCGCACGCGAGATTGCGCGTGTTGTAGCGGCTTGCCATCGAGAAGCCATAGGCGCCCGCGCTCATGAAGGCGATATACTCGCCCTCGCCGATTTCCTGCAACGGACGCTGCTTGGCGAAGCAGTCGCCGCTTTCGCAGATCGGACCCACCACGTCGGCCGTGAAGGCGCGGCGGGCAGTGTCGCGGTGCAGCGGGACGATCTCGTGGAAGCTGTCATACATCGCGGGACGCGCGAGGTCGTTCATCGCGGCGTCGATGATGAGGAAGTTGCGACCTTCGCCGCGCTTCAGGTATTCGACGCGCGAGAGGAGCACGCCGGCGTTGCCCACCATGTTGCGGCCGGGCTCGAGCAGGATCTTCAGGCCGAGCGGCTTGAGCAGCGGGGAGAGCGCGGCACCGTAAGCCTCGGGCGTGATTGGGCGCGTATCGGCGGGTTGCGCGTCCCACCAGGCCTGCTGGCCGCTGGCGAGTGCGTCCTGGTAAACGATGCCGATACCGCCACCGATGGAGAAGTAGGTGATGCCATACTTCGCCTTCAGCTCTTCGACGAACGGCACGACTTTGGTCACGGCCTCGACGAACGGCGCGACGCTCGTGAGTTGCGAGCCGATGTGCATCTGCACGCCCTTGATAAAGATGTTGGGATACTTCGAAGCGGCCTCGTAGGCAGCGGCGGCGTATTTGAGCGGGATGCCGAACTTGTTCTCGGACTTGCCCGTGGTGATCTTCGCGTGGGTCTTCGCATCGACGTCGGGGTTGATGCGGATGGCGATCGGGGCCTTCACGCCGAGCTTGCCGGCGACGTGATTGATGCGGGCGATCTCGGGTTCGCTCTCCACGTGGAAGGCGAAGATTTCGTTTTCGAGGGCCAGCTTGATCTCGGGCTCGGTCTTGCCGACGCCGGCAAACACGCTGCGCTTCACATCGGCACCGGCGGCGAGCACGCGACGGATTTCGCCACCGCTCACGAGGTCGAAGCCCGCGCCGAGATTGGCGAAGTGGCGGAGGATCGCGATGTTGGCGTTGGCCTTCTGCGCGTAGCACACCTGGACGTCGAGGCCGGCGAGGCCGTTGGCGAGACGCGTGTAATTGTCGGCCAGCGTGGTCGCGCTGTAAACGTAGGTCGGCGTGCCGTAGAGGCGGGCGACTTCGGCGAGATCAACGGATTCGCAATGGAGGTTGGAGCCAACGTAGTGGAAGTGGTGCATGGCAGGCGTAAAAGCTGCGAACTTGCCGGTTCCGCCGGGGGAAAACCACTCAAAAGTCGCGATGGTAAAACCAGGAGTCGCAGCCCGCACTTATCACCTAGCGCTAAACTGGCCGAGCACGCTATTGCTTGTGACTTACACAAGCGGCATATTTGCCGAACTCACAACCCGACTGGGAAACCCAACCATGAAACTAAAGAAAGTCCTCAATATTGGGACTACGGCGCTCTTAGTCGCAGTAATCTGCTTCTTCCGCTTCGGTAGCAGATCAGGCACTACAGACTATGGTGCATGGTTTCCAACTCGGGATATCCATTTGGACAAAGTTATAGTTCAAACCAAAGATGACCCACGCTTCACTGCCCATCTGGGACTGGGCAAAGATATCTTGGTTGCTTCGATTACCGCTGAGGAAATCAAAACCGCCCCCACCCTCTACCTACCGATTTTTCAATTTGGAGAAGCAAAAGGAACCGCCCAAATATCGCTTATCCTTAATGGACGACCTGAAGGCACGATGGACGTGAGTATAGACCTCCATTACGAGATGTTCGGCCTGCTCCCAAACCTCTTCATTCGCTCCCAGATCCAAAGAGAAATCAACCGAGCGATTGTTAAGAC
>JBEVND010000491.1:0-5928 GCA_040508285.1 Rariglobus sp.
AGAATCGGTAGGTTTTGCGAAGGATGCGGAACCACCGAGATTTAACGTCCCGCTTACTGAGCGCTCACTGCGTTGGACAAACTGCCGGCTGCACGCAGAGCCGAGCCGCCACCCGGCTGACCGGGACTTTACAATAGCGAAACAATCAGCGCCTCGTAAGCCTTGGGGTCGGCGAGACCGAGCTTCACGTGGCGGACGTTGCCCTCGCGATCGATGAGAAACGCCGTGGGCAATCCTTGCACACCTCCAAACGCCCCCACGGTGTCCTCGTTGGCCATGACCAGCGGATAATTCACGCCCATCCCATCTCCAAACGCTTTCACCTCGGCGGGCGGAAGTTCATCGAGCGAAAACCCCAGGATTACCAAACCGCGCTCGGCGTATTTTTTCTGCAGCGCGATGTATTCCGGGATTTCCTTGCGACACGGCGGGCACCACGTCGCCCAGAAATCGATGACCACCACTTTCCCTTTGTAATCCGCCGCGGTGACTTCGCGGCCGTTCACATCCTTGAGTTTCCAATCAGCAGCCTTGGAAATCACCGGCAACGTCAGCGTGACATCCCGCGCAGATGCGGATGTCGCGGACACCGAAGCCGCGCTCACGGCCGACGCGGGCACTTCGTTTTTTTTGCAACCGACACCGGCCAACATCGCCGCGGCCGCCAATCCGGAGAACATCAAGGTTTTCATCAACATGAGAACCTCAACGGACGCCGGATGTTGCGTGCGTCAAGCGCGGGCCGCACCGAAACGGGGCAACAAATCGCCCGTCGAGATCAGCGCGAGACCCAGGAAACCCGTGGCTTTGACGAGCAACACGATGGCGATCGATTCCAAGCCGCGCTGTTCGAAATAATACGCGCCCGCCAGCATCATGCCTCCGAGCACGATTTCCACGACCGTGATCGCGGCAAACAGCGTGCGGCTGCGCAGACGGGACAAAAGGCCGCCCGCCGTGACGGCGCGTCCGCCCTTGGGCGTGCGCACGAACTCACCACCGCGTTGGAAAAGGCCTTCGAGCACCGCGACACAGCACGTCACGCTCATCGCCAGACCAAAGGCCAGCATCAGCGGCGCGGCGAGGAACAGCATGATGCCTTCCTTCCACTGACGACGGCTGAAGTATTGTCCCGTGATATAGAGCGCCACGGTCGCGCCACTCGTGAGCACGACGACCACGGGATTGAACACCAACCACGTGCCGGTGAGGCGGGCGCCGAAGAGCAGATACGGCACGAAGATAATCGAGAACAACACCAGCAATGGGTGAATGAAACCGACGAGCAGATGGCTCGCCGCCTCACGTTTGATACGCGCCGACACGCCGCTGCGAAGAATCGTGCCGAGCTGTTTACGCATGACCTGGATGCCGCCCTTGGTCCAGCGACGCTGCTGCGATTTGAAGGCCGTGAGATTCTCCGGCAGCTCCGAGGGCACCGAATAATGCGGCATGTAAACGAAGCGCCAGCCCTTGAGCTGGGCGCGGTAGCTCACATCGAGATCTTCCGTGACGGTGTCGGGCGTCCAGCCACCCGCCTGCTCGAGCGCGGCGCGGCGCCAAATGCCGGCGGTGCCGTTGAAATTGAAGAACAACTTCGCGCTGTGGCGCGCCGCTTGTTCGACGACGAAATGCGCATCGAGGAAAATGCCCTGGAAGCGCGTGAGAAAACTGGCCTTGCGGTTGTTGAACTCCCAGCGCGCCTGCACCACACCCACGCCGGCGTCGGCAAACTGCGGCATGAGCGCTTCGAGGAAGTCCGGCTCGGGGCGGAAATCCGCGTCGAAGATCGCGAAGAATTCCGCATCCGTGAGCGTGTTTGCATACGCCAGCGCACCGGCCTTGTAGCCCGAACGATCCGTGCGTCGCACATGGCTCACGTTCGCCGCGCGCTCCGGATTGTCCCGCAACCAGCGCTCAATGATCGCCGGCGTCTCGTCGTTTGAGTCGTCGAGCACTTGGATCTCGAGCAGACCCGCGTGCCAGCGAATCGAGGTGACCGTTTCCAACAAAGCCTCGACCACGAGCGGCTCGTTAAAGAGCGGGAGTTGGATACAGACCTTCGGCTGCGGCCCCGTCCACGCCGGCGGAGCGATCACCGGGCGCCGCGAGCCCACGATGTAGAGCCAGAGCATTTTGACCTTGTGCAGGCCGAACACGCACATGCCCAGAAGCGTGAAAACATAGAGTCCCAAAAGAACGTGGGAGAAGATCGATGACATGAAAGTGGCAGGGTTCGTTTTCCTAAAAACCCTGACTTTGTTCAGATGAAACCCCAAAGGAGCAAGCCACTAACTCAGCTAGGGCAACCCCTATGCATTATCTTCAGCGCCGGGCATGGTCATGCCTAGCGTCTCGATAAACTTCTTCATCGCCGGCGTCAGCACGCGGCCTTTGCGATGCAAAATCGCCAGCGGTCGGGTGAACTCCTTGTTCTTGAACGGAATCACCGCGAGCGTCCCTTGCTGCTGTTCCTGCAAGACCGTCGCCTGCGGCACGATCGCGATTCCGTGGTCGATCTCCACCGCGCGCTTCACCGTCTCGATATTATCGAACTCCATGACGGGCTCGATCTCGAGCTTGTTGTCGCGGAAAATCTGGTCGACCGCCTTGCGCGTCGGGATGTCGGGGTCGAAGCCGATGAACTTCTGCCCCGCGAGCTGCTTCAACTCCACGCCACCGTCCACGAATTTGGACAGCGGGTGCTTGGGATGCGCGATCAGCATCAACCGGTCATTGCGAAACGGCAGCTGCTCGATCTGGCGCGTGCGCACCGGAAAAGCCACGAGACCGAAGTCGACCGAGTTGTGCAGGATGTCCTCGTAGACGAGATTCGAGCGGCGGTATTCGACGCGCACGTTCACCGAAGGATAATCGACAAGGAAGCGCTTGATGTAGGGCGGCAGCTCGTGAAGGCCGATCGAGTAGATCGTCGAAATACGGATGGTCCCACTGATGACCTTCTTCATTTCCTGCAGCTCGCTCACGAGTTTGTCGTAGCTGTGCAGCAACTCCATCGAGGCCTCATACACGCGCTGCCCTTCACGCGTGAGTTGAAATTGCTTCTGACTGCGATCGATCAGCAACGCCTTGAAATGCCGCTCCATCGCCCGCGCCTGCTGGCTCACGGCGGACTGGGTGATTGCATTGATCTTTGCCGCCTTTGAGAAACTCTTCGTCTCGACCAGATCAGCGAAGATTTTGAAGTTTTCGATTTGCATAGGCCTCGGGTAGTCCGTGTTCAGTATAAATAAATCTTATCGTAAGCAACCCCATAAACCACGCCACCATGCTTCCCTCTTATGATGAGTTCAAAAGACGTGCTGATGAGCTCCGTGAGCAAATCGCAACCGCCTGCGCCCGAGCCGGTCGCGATCCTTCCTCGGTGGAGCTGCTCGCCGTCACTAAAACCCACCCGGCCGAAGCCGCCGAATATGCCGCGCGCTATGGCCTGCGCGCCGTCGGCGAAAACCGCGTGCAGGAAGCCGTCGATAAGCAATCGCAATGCAAGGCACCGCTTAAGTGGGAACTCATCGGCCATCTTCAGTCCAACAAAGCAAAGCTCGCCGCCGCCCATTTTGACCGCGTGCAAAGCGTGGACAGCGAAAAGCTCCTCAACCAACTCGACCTCGCCGCCGCCGCACTTGGAAAAACGCTGCCGGTCCTTATTCAAATCAACGCCGGCCGTGACCCCGCGAAGTTTGGCGCCGAACTCGAAGACGCCCCACGCCTCCTCGAAACCGCACTCAGCAAAAAAAATCTGCGTATCGACGGGTTCATGACAATCGCTCCGCTGTCCGACGATCCGGCGGTGGCCGAACGGACCTTTGTCACGTTGCGTGAACTCCGCGACGATCTTGCCACGCGCTTCGGCACGTCGCTTCACGAACTCTCGATGGGCATGAGCGGCGACCTCGAAGCCGCCGTGCTCGCCGGCAGCACGCAGGTCCGCGTCGGCACCGCGCTCTACGGCGTGCGCTAAATCAGGATTCCGCATTTGCCACCCGCGCCAAAGCGCGTTGGATTTCGCTCGTGGAAAACGCATCTCCCAGCCTCGGCTCCCGCGAAGCAGTGCTGGCGTTGCTCGATGACCCGAGCCCCGCAGTGCGCAAGGCGTTGCTCGCCCATTTCAGCGCGCAAGGCGATCCCGCCCGCGTCTTCCTCGAAGCTCTCGCCAACGGCGGCAGCCGGCTCCTCGCCACGCACGCGCGCAGCTATCTGGAAGAACTCAAGTTTACCGACCCCGTCTCCGAATTCCGCGACTTCATTCGCTCGCTCAACTACGAGCTGGAAACGGGCGCGCTGCTCCTCGCTCGCACGATTTTCCCCGACACCGATATCGGCCTGAGTTGCCAGCGCCTCGACGATCTCGCCGCACGTTGCCGCGAACTGATTGCCGAACCTTTGTCGGTCCGTGAAAAATGCCGCGTCATCAACCGCGTGCTGTTTCACGAGAATGGTTTTCGCGGCAACCTCGAGCACTATACCGACCCGCTCAACAGCTTCCTCCCTGTCGTCCTCGAACGTCGCAAAGGCATCCCGCTTTCGTTGAGCATTGTTTATCTGCTCGTCGCGCAGCGCCTCGGGATCGACCTCGAGCCGGTTGGCCTGCCCGGGCATTTCATGGTCGGCTGCTATCTCGAAGACGCCCCGCTCTTCATCGATCCGTTTGAGCAAGGCGCTTTCCGCACGCCCGAAGAAGTTTTTGCATTTATCAAAGCCGGCCCGGTCGCTCCCAAGGTGTCCGACCTCGCGCCGACGACCGTTCGCGAAGTGCTGTGCCGCACCTGCCGCAATCTCGCCAACCACTACGAGGCTGCCGGAGACGCCGACCACGCGCGGCTTTTTATGAGCTTCGTGGAGGAATTCGACGCGACTTACGAACGTCACGCGCGGCCGTAGCCGGGCGGATAATCGTTCTCGTTCTCATTCTCGTTCTCGTTCTCTCTTGCCGGAGAAACGCAAACGATGACGCCCGCCGAACCGATCTACACGCTCGCCGATCTCGATACCTGGTCTTTCGCCGGAACCGCCCTGGCCGTGCTGGGACACCCGATCAAGCACTCGATCAGCCCGCCGATGCACAACGCCGCGCTCGCGCAGATGACGCCCGGCGATCCGCGCTTCGCGACATGGAAATACGTTCGCTTCGACATCGCGCCCGAAGACCTGCCCGTGGCTTTGGAAAAACTCCACGCCCGCGGCTTCCTTGGCCTCAATCTCACCGTTCCGCACAAGATCATCGCGTTTGACCGCGTCACGGCACTCGACCCCGCCGCGCGACCCATCGGCGCCGTCAACACCCTCCGCCGCACCTCCGCCGGCTGGCACGGCTACAACACCGATGGCTACGGACTCGCGACCGCGATCCGCGAAGACCTCGGCCGTGAACTCGCCGGTGCCCACGTGATTTTTCTCGGAGCAGGGGGCGCCGCTCGCGGAGCCGCCGTCGAGTGCCTCCAACGCGGTTGTGCGAGCCTCTGGATTGCCAATCGCACACGCGCCAATCTCGACGCGCTTCTCGATCAACTGCGCCCGCTCGCCGGCACGATTCCGCTTCACGGCTTCGACCCCGCTCAGCCGCCCGCAACGCTGCCTGCAGGCGCGCTCGTCATCAACGCCACCAGTGCGGGCCTCAAGCCAACCGACCCGTTGCCCATCGATCTCGCCGCCCTCTCGACGCAAGCACGTCCCGCCGGTGTATACGACATGATCTACAATCCGCCCGAGACGCCACTCCTCGCCCAAGCACGCGCACTCGGGCTGCCCGCTGCCAACGGCCTTTCGATGCTGATTCACCAGGGCGTGCGCGCCCTCGAGATCTGGAGCGAAGCCGCCGTGCCCGTCGAGGCCATGCGCACCGCCGTCAAAGCCGCCATGGCTGCACGCTAAACAATTCCACGCTTCCGTCCTTCCGCGTTTCAGCGA
>JBEVND010000499.1:0-3742 GCA_040508285.1 Rariglobus sp.
TTCACAAATTCAGGCAGCCCGACCTACTCATCTCCCGCCTCAGCAGGAGCCCTTACACTGGGAGGCACCAATACAGGAGCCAATACATTTGCCGGTGTTCTCACAAATCCCTCCAGCAATACAACGTCTCTTACCAAATCGGGCTCAGGAACTTGGATTCTTACGGCTACGAATACCTACACGGGAGGCACCGTAATAACCGAAGGCACACTGGAAACCGGCGCGACCGGCTCCTTCGGAAACGGCAATGTCACCGTCGCGAGCGGGGCCTTCCTAACCGCGGGCAACGCCACATCTTTCGCAGACACTGCTACCCTTACATTCTCCAGCAACTCCCTCGCCGGCAGCATTAGCCTGAGTGCTGGCATCGATACGATCGGTGCTGTCTACAATTCCATCTCCGCGACGTATATGATCGCAGGCACCCACGACGCTACCGCCCTAAACAACTTCTTCGGCACAAACGTCTTCACCGGCCCCGGATCGCTCACGGTATCCGCCATCCCTGAACCATCCACCTACGCCCTGCTCATCGGCATCGGTGGCCTGACGCTGGCCAGCCTCCGCCGCCGTTCCGCTTAAGCTTCTTCACGCACGTTTACCTGCGTAGCTAGCACCGCCAAAACGGCGGTGCTACGCGTCAGCCATACTTTCTTCCGTCAACATCCCCCTTCGGACTCTCACTTCAGTGAATTGTTAGTTGGTTGTCTTGCCCGCCCTGCACCGCACTCGTCGCAAAACGCCGTCGCCCATTTCGTCAGAAAACAGGTGAGCCCAAAAATGCGCTCACCTTAGCGCCCGTCTTCATGCAAAAGCGCAGCCCATACCCCGGCAGCAATTCTCACACCTCCCCGGCATGCCGGAAGGGCTTTGCACTGCTTATCACGATTACGCTGCTTGCGTTCCTTGTTTTACTTCTCGTCTCGCTCGCGAGTTTAACGCGTGTAGAAACCCAGGTTGCCGACAACAACCAGCACCTCGCCCAAGCCCGCCAGAACGCCCTCCTCGCGCTCAACCTCGCCCTAGGCCAGCTCCAAAAACACGCCGGCCCCGACCAACGCGTAACCGCCCGAGCCGATCTGCAGCCACTCGCTACCGGCGCGACTCCTGCTCCCTACCCGTCCGTTGATCCCGCCTCCGGCATTTCGCTCGCAGGCAATTCCACCGTCACGACCACGACGCTGAACTCCATCGGCACCTACTGGCGCGGGTCCCGCAACCGCCAATGGACCGGTGTCTGGCGCAATCGTAACACCCCCGAGTATCCGCAAACACCCCCCGCTGCCGCCTTCGACTCGGACAACCCTTCCCGATTCAATTCCGTCGCCGCGCTCCAATCATGGCTGGTTAGCGGCAACGAAAACACCGGCAACACCTTCAACCCTTCTGACACGATCGCAGGACTCTCCGCCGCTAGCACACCGATCAACCGGATCTTCGATTCGACAAGTCGGCCTTACCGCCTCTTGGTCAAAAACTCTGCCGGAGTCACCGCATCGACTCATCTCGATCGGGCGGTTACCGCGCCGGAAATGCCGATCATCTCCACGGGCATTCCCGGCACCGACGGTTCGGCGACCCCGATCGGCCACTACGCATGGTGGATTGGAGATGAAGGAATCAAAGCTCGAGCCAACCTCGTCGATGCTTACGCATCCATCAACACCCCCGAGGCTAACCATCTCCGATTGCAATCGGCTCAACGTCCAGCAGTTGAGGCCATGACATCCAACGGCACAGACGGCTTGGCTACCGGTTATACCGCAAATCAGACTGATCTGCTCAACGTCTTTACGCCTGAACAGCTCAAGTATCTTGGCACCGCCACATCGTGGCCTGATGAACTCAAAGCCCGTTTTCACGATCTATCAGTCACCTCGCGTGGAGTTCTTTCCGATGTGAAAAACGGAGGACTCAAAGGCGACCTTTCGTATTTTTTTGGCCAGCCCAATCTCACCGATTTTCGCACCGCTTTCCGCGCGTATTACGGGACTAATGACATCGCCCCACTCAATCCCAATCCGGCGACCGCTACCAATCTGGCAAATGTCCTGATCAACCCTCTTGCCACAATTCGAGCCACCTACCCGACGATCGTAGCCGACGGCGGCAACTACAGCGCCGCTACCCAATTTGCCAATACCTCCACGTGGGAGCAGCTCTGGTCGTTCGCCAATCAAGGAGGTTCTGGGTTTAACTCCACTGGTCAAGCCATCCCCCGGCTGCAAACCGCGACACAGCACGGGATCCACCCGCTCATCATCCAGACTAAGATGTTTTATCGCCTTCGTATAGTAGGCGGCGTCGCCGACGCAGATGGCATCAATCGCACGGGCACCCTGAGCATCGATATTCTTCCTCTTTTTGTTCTGGCCAACCCTTACGCCGTGCCACTCGCCGCCTCTGATTACCAAGTGCGTGTATCCGGCAGCACACCGCAGCTTGTATTTGGCAATGTGGATCCATCTGCATCCACCCCGCCCTCGCCCGTAACTGACTTTGCCACTCGGGCCTACGCCACCGAGCCGACCTATCCCGGTAATATCACCTTCGTGCTACGGAGCACCGGCATGGCCGCTGGCGAAGCCCAGATATTCACCATCGATCCCGACCCAGCCCTCAACACTACCATAGACGGCGACGAGCGCATCCGTGTGCTTAATTCGACCGACAACAAGCGGGTTTACCTCAAAAACGACTTCGATCCCATTCCTGCACTCACCTTCAACGCGGTGACCACCACTGCACCTCAGGTTCCCATAACCATTCCCGCCGACAAAACCCACGCCGCTCTCCGCTTGGGCAAGTCCTCTATCAATACCATCCTCTACCACGGTTATACACCCGGGGACACGCAGGGATATCTCAAGCTCCTACAATTCACCACTGCCCAAGTGCTCACAGCCGACACCGAATACAGTGGCTCCGAGCAATACATCTTTCTGGTCGATCCGATGTCCGACGGCACGCGGCAAGGCGGCGGTGTGAATGCGATGCTCAATCAGCCCCCGACCACCGACCGGCCCGCAGCCTCCCCCGGAGTCGTCGGCGTATATTTTTCTCACCAACAAGCCCCATTTCTTCAGGTCAACTACCGGACCAACCAAGTCATGTGGACGGGCAACTCCGCGAACGCCCACCCGTTGGAGTGGGCACGTCGCTTCACCAAGAACGGTTCCACCGGCTCCGCTGGCGATACGCCCAACCCGTGGTTCGCGGCCAACCTGCTTCGCCCTTCGGGCTCAACCACCAAAGTCCGTTGGGGGTTGGTTAACATCGGGGAAGGCCAGGAACAAACCATCCCGCCCGCCTCCATCGGCGGAGCCTCCGCGTCAAATGTAGGTTTCAACAACTATCTCTACGACGTGCCCCGCCCCAACCAGCCGCTCTCCTCGTTGGGTCAGCTCCAGCACTTCAACACGATGGGCTACCATCCCATGACCAGCACTCCGAGCCAAGTCAGCTCCCTCAGTAGCTGGCAGACAAACTACGCGATCTCCAATTCCTATCCGCAGCCCCGCGTGCCCCGTGACCGTCTCTTCAATTACATCAACAACACCACCTTTTCGCTGCATTACCACTTCGACGGTTCCTCGATCTGGAATGACGCGCTTTGGGACCGATTCACCGTCTCCACCTTTCCGCAAGGAACAGCGGCCTTCGATTTCGCCACCGGCAAACTGGTCAACTCCCGGTATCGCCCTTTTCGCGACCGCGGGACCACGCCATGGAACGCCCCGGC
>JBEVND010000012.1:0-7123 GCA_040508285.1 Rariglobus sp.
GATACGCTTGCCGTTGATCTCGTTCGCTCGTGGGCCGCACCCGTCGCGGTTGAAACCGGCTCGCCGGTCACCGTATCCGTGATCGAGTATCCCGAGGTGCTTGCGCCCTCGATGCTGGTGCGGCTTCGTTACCTCCAGGGGAAAAGTATTCTCCGCGAGGATACGCTCGCTCTGCGCGTGAGTCTCTGGCGCGACGTGATGGTTTCGGCGATTCCGCTCAACCGGGGCGATTCTCTCACGTTGCAAGTCATCGAAACCCGCCGTGTCGATGCGTTGCGCGACCGGGATTCGCTTTCGATCTCCGTCGCGGGTGCTGACTACGTTTTTTCCCGTGCGATCCCCGCCGGCCGCCCGCTCACCTGGCGCGATGTGATGCGCCGTTCGCTCGTGCAGAAGGGCCAGATGGTCGAGGTCCTCGCCAGCGACGGCTCGCTGGTGATTTCCATGAAGGCGCTCGCCATGCAGGACGGCGCCAAGGGCGATGCCGTGCGCGTCCGCAATGTTGAGTCGAAGCGCGAATTCATCGCCAAAGTCACCGCCGAAAACCGCGCCGAGGTGCGCTTCTAACCTCTTCTTTCGTCATGCGTTTATCCTTCTCTGTTTTCCGCGCCTCGGTCGTCGGCATCGCCGCGATGGCCACCGTCACGCCTGCCTTGCGCGCCGATAGTCTTTGGACTGCTCCCGGAGCCAGCGAGCGTGGCATTACCGCCGATCGCAAGGCGTCCCAAGTCGGTGATATCCTCACCGTGATCGTGCAGGAATCCGCCAGCACCCAGTCGTCGCAGCGCACCAAGACTGACTCGGGTTCCAACATCAGCGCGGGCGTCGAGCAGTTCCTTTTCCCGACGAGCGCGAGCGGGTTTGGCACCCACAACGGCGCGCTTCCGGGCATCAAGATGGGCGGTTCCAATAACTTCACCGGCGGCGGCGAAGTCAGTGCTTCGCAAAACCTCACCGCGCGCGCCGCTGTGCTCGTCACCGCGGTGTTGCCCAACGGCAATCTCGTGATCGAGGGTGCGCGTCGCGTGACGTTTGACGGCGAAACTCAACACGTCGTCCTCCACGGCGTCGTTCGCAGCGAGGACATCGCGAGCAGCAACATCATTTTCTCCAGCAACATCGCGGACGCCCGCGTTGAGTTCATCAGCGAGGGCACGCTCACCGATTCGAAGAAAAAAGGCTGGCTCACCAAACTCTACGAAAAGCTCCGTCCCTACTGAGCGCTCCCCGCCATGTTTTCTCGTTTTTCATTTCTTCTCGTTCTCGCCGGCCTGCTCGCTTCGTCGCTACACGCCTCTCGGGTGAAGGACCTCGCGCAGGTAGACGGCGGTCGGGACAATCAACTTGTCGGCTACGGCATCGTGGTCGGCCTCGCTGGCGACGGTGATTCCAATGCAGAGACCACGCTGCGTTCCGTCGCTAACATCCTCCAACGCCACGGCCTCACGGTGGATTCCAGCCAGCTCAAAGCCAAGAACGCCGCCGCCGTCATGATCACGGCCGACATCGCCGCGTTTCTCAAACCCGGCACCCGCATCGACGTGACGATCGCCTCGATGGGCGACGCCAAATCCCTCCAGGGCGGCGTGCTCCTGCAAACCCCGCTCGTGGGCGCCGACGGTCGTGTTTACGCCGTTGCCCAAGGCGCGATCGCCATCGGTGGTTTCATCGGCGGTGCCGGTGGTCCGGGCGGCGCGACCGTTCAGAAAAACCATCCGACCGTCGGCCAGATCAGCAACGGTGCGATCGTGGAGCGCGAGATTCCCGCTGCGTTTGTGCGCGATGGCATGCTCACGTTTCAGTTGCACAACCCTGATTTCACCTCGGCCGCTCGCATGGCCGACGCGATCAACGCCGCTTATCCATCCGCCGCCAGCGCGCGCGATGCCGCCAGCATCGATGTGAAACTCCCCGCCGCCTACGCGGGCCGCGAGGTCGCGTTTCTCTCCGACGTCGGCGCGATCGAGGTCACGCCCGACACGCTCGCCCGCATCGTGATCAACGAACGCACCGGCACCATTGTCGCCACATCCACCGTGCGCCTTTCGCAGGTCGCGATCAGCCACGGCGCACTCACGATCACGGTGACGTCCAATCTCGGCGTCTCGCAGCCCAACTCGTTTAACAACTCCGGCGAGACCGTCGTCGTTCCCTCGACACAGACCGACGTAAAGGAAACCAAGGGGCACTTCACCGTCGTAGCGGAGACGCCGACGATCGACCGGCTCGCGTCCGCGCTTAACGCCCTCGGCGTGTCCACGCGCGACATGATGGCGATCTTCCAGGCGCTCAAACGTGCCGGCGCTCTGCAAGCCGAACTCGTCATCAACTAACCTCATGTCCATCTCCGCGCTCTCCTCCGTTTCACCCACCGCCGAGCCCTCCTGGTCGCGAGGACTCTCCGCGCCGATGGGCATGCCGTCCGCGCGCGCAGTTCCCGAACAACCCGGCGCGGCCGATGTGAAAAAAGCCGCCGGACAATTTGAGGCAATTATGCTCCGCCAGCTCCTCGCGCCGAGTATTGAGCCGATGATGAGCGGCGGCCTCGGCGGTTCCGGCGGCGGCGGGGCAGGGGGCGGCGTCTACGGCTACATGCTGACCGACGTGCTCTGCAGTTCGCTCGGCGCCTCTGGCGGCCTCGGCCTCGGCCGCATGCTCGAAAAACAACTCGCACCACCCACGCCCCGCACTGCGGACGACGTCTCTCCACTTTCCACCGAAATCTAAAAAATTCTCTCCATGCACCCTGACTGGGAAATCCTTGTCGAAAATCTCCGCTCCGAGCTCCAGGCCTACGGCGGCCTGCTCCAGCTTTTCAACGAACAGCAAGACAACCTCCTGCGCGGCGATCCCGATGCCGTGCTCTCCTACGCCCACGAGATCGAGGCGCAGGTCCGTGTGACCTCCGAGCTCCGCGAACGCCGCGAACACTCCGTGCGCGCCTTCGCCCAAAACTGCGCGCAGCCCGCCGACTCGACGTTGCGCCAGCTGATCCCGCTTTTCTCGGAAAACGTGCGGCCCCTGATTTCCGCGCTCATCGACGAGGTGAACCACCTCATCCGTCGCGTGCGTCGCGGCGTGCAGCGCAACCACGAGATTCTCAGCCGCGCCGTGCAGATTCACCAGGAAACGCTCCGCTCCCTCCGGCCGTCGGCGTTCACCAAGACCTACTCGCCCCACGGCGCAGTCAGCATCGCCGGCGAACAACCCGCCTGGCAGGCCGCCGGCTGAAGCGTCCAGGACTGAAACTCTCTTAAACTTTCCCTCATGTCCGGCCTCTTCGGTAATCTCTCCGCTGCAGTCAAAGCCATCAACGCGCAGTCGCGTGCGCTCGAAGCGGCCGGGCGCAACATCGCCAACGTCAACAACCCGAACTACGCCCGCCAGCGTATCTTGCTCGGCGACCGCGGCACCGTGCTCACTGCGCAGGGCGCGCAGTCGCTCGGCATCGAGGCGAAGCAAGTGGAGCAATTGCGCGATACGCTGCTCGACCGTCAGGTCACGCGTGAGATCGCGATCACATCATCGCTTTCGTCACGCCAGTCTGCTTACCAAAAAGCCGAAGCCGCCCTCGGTCAGTCCATCGACCGCACAGCCAGCAGCTCGACGATCAACGCTTCGACCGGTCTTGCGGGTTCGCTCAGCGAAGTCTTCAGCGCGTTCAACGCCCTCGCCACCAGCCCGACCGATCTCGGCGTGCGCCAGACGCTCCTGCAAAAAGCCTCGGTCCTCACCGAGTCGTTGCAACTCGCCGACACGCGCCTCGACCAGCTGCAGGGCGACCTGACTCTTCAGGTCGAGACCGACGTGGGCGAAGCCAACGCGTTGCTCACCACGATCGCCACGCTCAACGGCCAGATCGGTCACTTCGAAATCAACACGCCCGGCTCAGCCGTCGATCTGCGCGACCAGCGCCAGGCCGCGCTCGAGAAGCTCGCGACCAAGCTCAACTTCGAAACCCGCCCGTCAGCGACCGGCACCGGGCAGATCGATGTGTTTACGCGCGACTCGTCCGGCGCGGAGATTCCGTTGGTGCAACTCGCCGCCGTCACCGGCCCGATCACGCTCACCGGTTCCACGCTCTCCGCCGGAAATCCCGCTACCGCGATCGACGTTGCCGGCGGCTCGATTCACGGCAACTTGCTCGCTCGCGATGGCACCGTGCAGGGCCTGCGCGATCAACTCGACGCGTTGTCCGCGCAGCTCGTGACCTCCGTCAACGCCGCCTACAATCCCACCGGCGCCACCGGAGATTTTTTCAACGCCGGCGGCACCTCGGCCGGTTCCATCACGCTCGCGACTGGCCTCACCGCGGCAAATCTCAAAGCCTCCGACGGCGGCGCGGCGGGCGACAACACGCTGGCGCTCGCCGTCGCCAACCTCGGCAACCAGGCGTTCTCGGTTGCCGGCGGCGACGCGATCAACGGCACGTTTGCCCAGCACTATGCCGGCGTGGTCAGCGGCTTCGGCTCGGTCGCCTCACGCGTCACCGATCAGCTCAGCGACCAACTCAACATCGAGTCCATCGTCCGCGGCCAACGTGATTCCGTCAGCGGCGTATCGATGGACGAAGAGCTCGCCGACCTCGTGAAATACCAACGTTCCTTCCAAGCCTCGTCCCGCGTGCTCCAGGTCATCGACGAACTCCTCGATACCGTCGTCAACCGCCTCGGAGCGTAATCGCGCGACGGCCCTCCACTTCACTTTTCCCATGCGCGTTCCTACTCGTAACACCTCTGAAACCGTCATCGCCCAGCTCCAGAAACTGGGCACGCAGCAGGCGCAGTTGCAGAAACAGGTCTCGACCAACCAACGCGTTTTCCTGCCCTCCGACGATCCAGCCGCGGTCGGTCGACTCCTCGGCATCGGCGACGAGCAAAGCCGCATCACGCAGTTTCAGCGCAACATCAACGTCGCCTCCAATCTCGCGCAGTCTTCCTTCGCCGGCCTCAAGGGCCTCAACGACCTCGCGACCCGCGCTGGCGAGTTGTCCACGCTCGGCACCGGCGTGTTGAGCAACGAATCGGCCGCGGCCTACGCTTCCGAGGTCAACCAGCTCCTCGAGCAAGCCGTGCAACTCGGCAACACGCGCTTCGGCAGCGATTATCTTTTCGCGGGCACCGCCCTTGATACCGAGCCGTTCTCGGTCACGCGCGATGCCGCCGGCCAGATCACCGCCACCGCCTACGCTGGGAATCTCGACCGCGCCACCGTCGGCCTCACCGAGACCGCCACGATCACACCGCGCACTTCCGGTGACACCAACCTCGGCATTCGCGATTTCATTAACCAGCTCACCGCGCTTCGGGACGCGCTCAACGCCAACAACCCGACCGCCGTCTCCGCTGCCGGCAACGGACTCGAAACGGCCACCGACACGCTTGTCGGAGCCATCAGCGAAAACGGCTCCGTCCAGCTTCGCATCGACGTTGCTAAAACCCAGCAAACCTCCCGCGCGCAAAACCTGGAAAAACTCGCCTCGTCCGAAGCGGATGTCGACCTGCCTTCGACGGTCGTCAAACTCAGCCAGGCCACCACCTCGTATGAAGCCGCGCTGGCCTCCGCGAGTAAGATCATGAACCTTTCCCTTCTCGATTACCTGCGCTGAACTCCCTCGCGCTGCGTATTCGTTTTTCCTTTTCCCAACTCGTTTTCTTAAGTCCGCCGCCCGCCCACCGCCGCCATGAAAGTCACCTCCGACATTTTGCACGCCCCGCTCGACGAGGCCCCGCTGCCCGCCTTCAGCCTCCCGCAGGGACTGATCGGCTTCCCCGAGCACAAGACCTTCGAACTCTTTGCCGACGCGGAGCAGTTGCCCTTTCGCTGGCTGCACCTGCAAGGACCGGAGACAATCCAGTTCGTCGTAATCGAGCCCGCCGGCATCATCCCCGACTACGAACTCGAACTCTTTGACGAAGACGCCGCGACGCTCGGCATCAGCAGCTCCGGCGACGTGCTCATCCTCAATATCGTCACGGTGAGCCGCAGCATGCCCGCCACCGCGACGGTGAACCTGGTCAGCCCGGTCGTGGTGAACCGCCGCACCGGCCTTGCCAAGCAAGTGGTGCTGGCCAACCATGCGCGCTACAACGTTCGCCACCCGCTGGTCACTGCCAGCTAACGCCGCCCGCCATGCTTGTCCTCACCCGCAAGGTTAACGAATCCATCGTCATCGGAGACAACATCGAGATCCGCATTTCGCGCATTGACGGCGACACCGTGAAGATCGGCATCACGGCCCCGCGCGAGATCCCGGTTTTCCGCAAAGAAGTGCTCACCGACATCGCGACGACCAACCAAGCCGCCGCCGTTCCCGCAACCGGCACCGGAGGTCTGCCTAAACTGGCGCTCCCCAAACTCACCCTCAACAAGCCGACCCCGCCGGCCGCACCGACTGTCTAAACGCAGCCGGCAAAGTTTGCCGAGCCCGAAGCACCGGCTGAATCCGCAGTCGGTTCGTCGAAGAAGCAGGTAGGCGGAATGCAGGGCTGAGCTTGCTCAATGACGTTTCCATCGGTGGTCACCTCACGCGGTCTACACCGCCGCTTTTGACAATCGGAGTAGAATCACGCGCAAAGGGAGCGCTTCGTCATTCCCTCGACGACAACCCGTCGGATCGCCCGCGACGGAATGCCTCAAGCGATCAGCGGACGCCTTCAGGCGTGGCTGGCGGCAGCGGCATTGCCGGCGCTCAGCCACCGCTCGAGACGCGGCTTGAGTATCCGGTGAAACCGGGCCGGCAGCACCAATGCCAGAATGAACAAACCCAAGCCTACCGGTGCCGCCCAGAGATTCGGTGGGTTAATGGAATCCAGTTTCTCAAAAACGTCCGGAACGTGAGTTATAAAGAGGAAAAAAAGGTGAGTGAAATCACGCCCGAAATAAGCCCCGCCAGTTCATCCCATTTCCTTTTGAGCACGATGATCCCCGGTATCAAAAACAGTCCGGCCGGAAGCATGATCATCGGGACGATCATCAAAGCCGATGGCCAATGGTGCCATTTCGCCGAACTCACGACGAAGACCGAACACACGGCGAAGAGAGCGATAAATCCAGAACCAATCAGTCTGTGAAGTGCTGGCATATATCGAGGACGGATAATGGTTAATCTCTGTCCAGCCCG
>JBEVND010000015.1:0-3306 GCA_040508285.1 Rariglobus sp.
TGGCGACGCCAAGGCCGTAGGCGGGATCGGCACGGAAGAAATGGCAGATGGCGCGCATCTGAATCTCCTGCGGAACTCCGTTGATGTGGCGGCCGATGTTTTCGACGAGGCGCTGCTGGGCGTCGGGTTTCAGCAGGCGGAAGAGGTTGCCAGGCTGCGTGTAGTCGTCGTTGCCGGCGCGGTGATTGTAGCGGTCGGCATCGCCTTCGAGTTTGAGCGGGGTCTCGGCGAACGCGGGGCATTCCTTGGGGCCATTGAAGGAGTTCGGCTCGTAGTTGGGCGAGACGTCCTTGCTGGAATCGAAGCGCATGGCGCCGTCGCGCTGGTAGTTGAACACCGGGCAGCGCGGGGCGTTGACGGGAAGCTGCTGGTAGTTGGCGCCGATGCGGTAGCGCTGGGCATCAGCATACGAGAAGATGCGGGCCTGGAGAACTTTGTCGGGCGAGAAATCGACGCCGGGAATGATGTTGGAGGGCGCGAGCGCGGCCTGCTCGACCTCGGCGTGGTAATTGTGCGGATTGCGATTGAGCTCGAGCGTGCCGACGTCGATCAGCGGGAACTCGCCGTGGGGCCAGACCTTGGTGAGATCGAACGGATTGAAGCGGAAGGTCTGCGCCTGTTCCTGCGTCATGATTTGCACGCAGAAGCGCCAGCGAGGGAAGTTGCCATCGGCGATGGCGTGGAAGAGGTCGGCTTGCGAAGTCTCGCGGTTCTGGCCGACGGCATTGGCAGCCTCGGCGTCCGTGAAGTTTTCGATGCCCTGGAGAGACTTGAAATGGAACTTCACCCAGTAGCGTTCGCCGATGGCGTTGATGAACGAGTAGGTGTGCGAACCGAAGCCGTGCATCTGGCGCAAGTTCTTCGGAATGCCGCGGTCGCTCATGAGGATCGTGACCTGATGGAGCGATTCGGGGGAGAGCGACCAGAAGTCCCAGGCGGCGGTGTTGCTGCGGAGATTGGTATGCGGATCGCGCTTCTGGGTGTGAATGAAGTCAGGAAACTTGAGCGGATCGCGGATGAAGAAGACGGGCGTGTTGTTGCCGACGATGTCCCAGTTGCCTTCCTCGGTGTAGAAACGAAGGGCAAAGCCACGCACGTCGCGCTCGGCGTCAGCAGCACCGCGTTCGCCGGCGACGGTGGAGAAACGCAGGAACGCTTCGACCTCGGTGCCGACCTTGGCGAAGAGCTTCGCCTTGGAATATTTCGAAATGTCGTGGGTGATGGTGAGCTTGCCGTAGGCGGCGGAGCCTTTGGCGTGAACGACGCGTTCGGGGATGCGCTCGCGGTTAAAGTGGGCGAGCTTTTCGAGAAGGTGAAAATCCTGGAGGAGAACCGGACCGCGGGCGCCGGCCGTGAGCGTATTTTGGTTGTCGGCGACGGGAATGCCGGAGGCGGTGGTGAGCAGCGGAGCGGCGGGAGAGTTCTGGTCAGGTTTGGTCATTGGAAGGCGAGAGGGTAGCAAAGTTGGTGATTGTTGGGAAATATCGAGTGCCTATAGTTGCGATAGGAAGAAGCTATGGAAATACAGCAGTTAAGATACTTTGTGGCGGTGGTGCGGTTGAAGAATTTCAGTCGGGCGGCGGAGCAATGTCGCGTGGCCCAACCGTCGCTCAGCCAGCAGATCATGAAGCTGGAGGACGAACTGGGTGAGCGATTGCTGGAACGCACGCGACGCGAGGCGAAGTTGACGGAGGCGGGGCGGGTGTTTTTGCCGCATGCAGAGCGCGTGTTGGGTGAGTTGGAATTGGGCCGCGACAAGGTGAACGGAATCGGCGGCGTGGTGCGCGGGCGGATCTTGCTGGGCGTGATTCCCACCGTGGCACCGTATTATCTGCCCGGCGTAATGCGGGCGTTTGGGAAAGCGCATCAGGAAATCCAAGTGAGTGTGACCGAGGCAACGACGAGTGAACTGGTTCGTTCGGTGCAAGTCGGCGAACTGGACTTGGCGTTGGTCAGTCTGCCGGTGACGACGCGGGGCGTGGTTTCGGTCGAGGTATTTTCCGAGGCGTTATGGCTCGCGCTGCCGAAGGGGCATCCGCTGGCGAAGCGCGAGACGGTGAAGATGGGCGAGTTGAGCGAAGAGCCGTTTATGTTGTTACAGGACGGACACTGCCTGGCGGGGCAGTCGCTGGAGTTTTGCACGATGCGAGGGTTCGCTCCGAAAGTGACGTTTCGCAGTGCGCAGATGGAAACAATTCAGGCGTTCGTCGCCGCGGGGATGGGCGTCTCGATGGTGCCTGCGATGGCTCGGAGAACCGGGGCGGGCGTGGTGTATCGCGCACTACACGGAAAAACACCGGAGCGGAAAATCGGTTTTATCCATGCCGAGGAGCGTCCGCTGACGCAGGCGGTGAAAACGTTGATCGCATTCGTGCAGCAGCGAGAGAGTTGACCTTCGTGACAATGACGTGACGCAGGAATCCGGGCTTGATCTATATTCCTTAAGAAGAATGTAGTAACGGCGTGAAGCTGATTCAGATTTACCAATGCTTATGCGACGAGACGCGGTTGCGCCTGTTGCATCTGTTGATGCAGGGACCGCTTTGCGTGTGTCATTTTCAAGGAATTCTCAATGAGCCTCAGGTGAAGATTTCGAAGCACCTGGGTTACTTGAAAACGCGCGGGCTGGTGACGGCGAGCCGTTCGGGGAACTGGATGATCTATGCGCTGCCGCCGCAGCAAAAGCGGTCGGTGGAGTTGCGCGTCAATCTGGCTTGTTTGCAGGACTGCGTGGCTGACAACGCCGTGTTTAAGCGCGATCTGGCGCGGTTGAAAAAACTCGATCTCGCCTGTGCGCCCGCGCAGATCGCGAAGGCACGCGGAGCGGTTCGGAAATGCTGTTAAGACCTCTTTCATGAGCACTGGAAAACCGACGATTCTGATCCTCTGCACGGGCAACTCCTGCCGCAGCCATCTGGCCGAGGGGCTGTTGCGCGCGGCGGCTGGCGATTTGTTTAACGTGGCCAGCGCGGGATCGAAACCCGTTGGCTATGTTCATCCGCTGGCTATCGCGGCGATGAAGGAGATTGGGATCGATATCTCCGCGCATACCTCGAAGCACATGAACGAGTTTTTGGACGGCTCGGTTGAGACCGTGGTCACCGTGTGCGGCAATGCGGATCAGGCGTGTCCTGTTTATCCCGGGCAGGTGAATCGTCATCACTGGCCTTTCGAAGATCCGGCACACGCGCCGGGGACGGATGAGGAAAAAATGGAGGTGTTTCGTCGCGTGCGTAACGAAATACAGCGGGTGTTCACCGCCTATGCAGAGGGACGGCGGGATCAACTCAAGGTCTCGTCAAAGAA
>JBEVND010000039.1:0-9916 GCA_040508285.1 Rariglobus sp.
GCAAGGAAATCATCGAGCAGATCCACGCGCTCAACCCCAACATCCGCGTGCTCGCCCGCACGGCCTACCTCCGCGAGCTCGACGAATTCCGCAAGGCGGGCGTCGATTGCGTGTTCTCGGGCGAAGGTGAAGTCGCCCTCGCGATGACCGAATACATCTTGAAGAGCTTCGGTGCCACGCCCGAGCAGATCGACCGCGAACGCGACCGCGTCCACGAGCAACTGCTCGGCGTCCCCGCACCCGGCAAGACCCCGTTGCCCGATCCGTCCTCTGCAGCGTAACCGTCGGGTAAAACAGGAGGCGCGGTGGCCGCGCTAGGTTATCAAAAACCGCACGACCTTCGTGCGGTTTTTTTGCGTTCACGCACAGAACGCGACCTCAAGAACATCAGGGAATTCCCCTTTTTTTTAAGAAATTTGCCCGCAGGGTTGACATAGCTGTGTGCGGCAAAAGGGTGACCACGGTTTTCGACGGGGTTTTGCGCATGTCGCTTAAGTTCGTCGGAAGTCGACGATATCATGGCAACTCTCCTGATCATCGCGATCTTCGCGCCCTTTCTCTGGCTTCCTGCGACTGCCCTCGCCGGCCGCTGGCTTGGACCCAAAACCGGACGCGTCGCCCTCGTCGCTCCGCTCATCTCCACGGCGCTGCTCGGGTGGCTCGCACTTGACGCCTCCGCAGGCGGCCACCACGTCGTCGAGATTCCGTGGATTCCCTCGCTCGGCCTCAACCTCACGTTCCTCGTAGACGGGCTTTCGCTCTTCTTCGGCCTCGTGGTCGCCGGCATGGGCGTGCTCGTGGTGTTTTACGCGTCGTCGTATCTGGACGATCACTACAAACATCACGGACGCTTCTACGCGTATCTGCTGTTCTTCATGGGCGCGATGCTCGGCACCGTGCTCGCCGGGAATCTCCTCCTGCTTTTCGTTTTCTGGGAGCTGACCGGCATCGCCTCGTTTCTCCTGATCGGCTTCCTCCACGGCAACGAAGCCTCCCGCAACGGCGCGCGCATGGCGCTGCTCGTGACTGGCGCGACCGGTCTCGTGATGCTCGCGGGCATCGTCATCGTCGGCCAGCAGCTGGGCACTTACGAACTCGCCGCGCTGTTATCCGGCAACCTTTCGCCCGCCACGTCCAGCGCGGCCATGACCGCTGCGTTCGTCCTGATCGCCGTCGGCGCAATGGGCAAATCAGCGCAGTTCCCTTTCCACTTCTGGCTGCCCAATGCCATGGCCGCGCCCACGCCGATCAGCGCCTACCTGCACTCGGCCACGATGGTGAAGCTGGGCATTTTCCTCATCGCGCGCATTTTCCCGCTCTTCCGCGAGGTCGAGCTGTGGACGCCATTTCTCGTCACCATCGGTTTCGGCACGATGGCGTTTGCCGCTCTGCTCGCGCTGCTCTCGCACGACCTGAAGGCGATTCTCGCCTACTCGACCGTCACCACGCTCGGCATGTTGATCGGCTTTTACGGCCTGGCTCCAGCGACAGGTGCGCAGGGTGATTTTCTGCACATTGCCAGCCACGTGTTTTTCAAAGGCGCGCTCTTCATGACTGCCGGCATCATCGACCACGCCACCGGCACGCGTGACATCCGCGCACTCGGCGGGCTCCGCAAGCGCCTGCCATTCCTCGCCGTGATCGTCACCATCTGCGCAGCGTCCATGGCCGGCATCCCCGGCACGCTCGGCTTCGTGAGCAAGGAATACATGCTCAAGGCCCAAGTCATTTTCCTCGAAAGCGGCGGCACGCTCGCCTGGTGCGCACTCGGTCTCGCGGTCCTCGCGATGACGCTGAAAGTCGCGTTCTCGGCCCGCATCATCGGTCACGTTTTTGGCGGTAAACCCAAGGCCGAAACCTTCGCCCACTTCCATGCACCCGCGACGGCCATGCTGATCCCGCCCGCCCTGCTGGCGCTGCTGAGCATCATCTTTGGCCTGCGCCCGCAATGGCTCGGCGATCTCCTCGCACCGCTCACCGTCACCGGTCTCCACGCGCACGAGATGCTCAGCTACAAACCGTTTCCCGATCACTGGGCGCTCGAGGTCGGCCTGAGTCTCGGGATCTTTGCCGCGGGCGGGCTGCTGTATTTCGCCCTTGGTCGTGAACGCTGGGCGCGCGTCGAAATTCCCGGTTGGTTGCGTGTCGACCACGCGTTTGCCGCAGCGGTCGAGATGTTGCCCAAAGCGGCAAAGAGCCTTACCGCCACCCTGCGCTCCGACAGTCCGTTCGACTACCTCGCGATCGTGATGACCTTCGTGGTCGTGCTCACCGGAACCTTCGTCGCGACGCAGCCGAGTCTGTGGCCCGCCTTCCCGAAAGCCTCGGAGTTCGATCCGTTGCGCACGTATGTCGTCGGGTTGATCGCGATCGCCGGCGTCCTCGTGCTGGCCATGCGCCGGTGGACGGCGCAGCTCATCGCCATGTCAATCGTGGGCTTCCTGATCACGTTCTACTTCGTGTTGTTCAAGGCGCCCGACTTGGCCATGACGCAGATTCTCGTCGAGGCGGCGACGCTCGTGTTGGTGTTGCTGCTGCTCGCACGTTTCCCGCAAACCGCCGAAGCCGGCGAACACGACGCACGCGGCGGTCGCCCTCGCGCGATTTTCCGCATCGTCGTGGCGACCGGCATGGGCCTGCTCGCGACGTTGATCACCGTGCTCGCGCTTCGTCCCAAGCACCCCGATTTTGCCGGATCCTACTATCTGGCCAACACCGTGGAACTCGCGCACGGCACCAATGCCGTGAACACGCTCCTCGTCGACTTCCGCGGCTTCGATACGCTGTTCGAGATCTCGGTGCTCGTCATCGCCACGCTCGGCGCGGTCGGCTTGCTGATGCGTTATCGCCGCAGCCGCGCGGAATACAAAGCCGGCTCGATGGCGCTGCCCGGTTATAGTCACGGCGTGCGTTTCGAAAAAACCGCCAAACCCGGAGATGACTGCGTATGAAGATCGACGATACCATCATCCTGCGGACGATCGTTTCGTTCCTGTTTTACCTGATCAACGTGTTCTCGCTCTACCTGCTCGTGCGCGGACATAACCTCCCGGGCGGCGGCTTCATTGGCGGCCTCGGTTGCGCGCTGTCGATCATCCTCCTGAGCCTCGCCGTCGGCGTCGAATCCGCCCAACGCACCTTGCGGGCCGACCCTGTGCGCATCGCGATCGTCGGTCTGCTGTGCTCGCTGGTCTCCGCCACGTTGCCCGTGCTCGTGGGCGCTCCGTTTCTCAACAACTACAACGTCAAACTCGAGAACGTGCCGCTCGTCGGCGATCTGCCCATCGGCACACCGCTGCTGTTCGATATCGGTGTCTTCCTCGTCGTCGTCGGCGTGACCACTAAGTTGATCTTCGTGCTCGCGCGTTCGTTGTCCGGACTCACCGCGCTCGAGCCGAGCGAATGGCGCCGTTACGCCGCCCGTCTCGAAGGCCCGATTGAAGAACGCGGCGCGCGTCTCGACGAAGTTCCGCTGGAAATGCCCATCGCCGAAGAACCCAAGGAGGAGCCGCACCCATGATCTGGGAAACCGCCATCCTCGTCGGCCTGCTTTTCGGCATCGCCTGCTACTTGATTCTGCGCGCGAGTTTCGTGCGCATTCTCTTCGGGTTCATGCTGCTCACCCACGCGGCCAACCTTCTCGTGCTCGCCATGTCCGGTGATCCGACCGGCAAGGAGCCGCCCATCGTGCTCAAGGAAGGCGCGCCGCTCGTCGATCCGTTGCCGCAAGCCCTCGTGCTCACGGCCATCGTGATCGGCTTCGGCGTGATTTCGTATCTGGTTATTTTGCTCTACCGCATCCTGCTCGATCAACGCACCACCAACCTGCGCGACTTGTTCGACGAGACCCGCGAAGAACGTGAGGAGGGCGAGCCATGAACACCAACATCGTCGTTCTCCCACTGATCATGCCGATGATCACGGCGATCGTGCTGCTGCTCGCGGGCCACACGAGTCGCTGGCGGCGCTGGTTCACCGGCATCTCCGCGCTCGCCCAACTGGTCGTCGCAATCGGATTCATCACCGCCACCTACCAACTGCCGCCGCTGTTCCTCGCCGTCGGCGGCTGGGCTGCGCCTTATGGCATCATCCTCGTGATCGACCACCTCACGGCGATCATGCTGACGCTCGGTGCGATCACGGCGCTCGCGGCCACGGTGTTTGGCTTTGTCGAGATGCCGGTCAAGCGCACGCATCCGCTGCGTTCCCCGCTGATCCAGTTTCTCGTCACGGGCATCAACCTGTCGTTCTGCACCGGCGATTTGTTCAACCTCTTCGTCGGCTTCGAGGTCATGCTGATCTCGTCTTACGCACTGCTCACGCTCGAAGCGGATGACTGGGACATCAAAGAAGCCTTTCCTTACCTCGCGCTCAATCTCTTCGGCAGCACGCTCTTCCTCGTGGCGGCGGGCTTCGCCTACGGAATCTTCGGCTCGCTCAACTTCGCGCAGATCGCCGCGCTCGGACCGTCGCTCGCCGGTGACTCCCGCGTCACGTTGCTGGGCCTTTTGCTGCTCGTGGTGTTCGGTCTCAAGGCCGGTCTGTTCCCGCTCTACTACTGGTTGCCCAACAGCTATCCGATTCTCCCCGGCCCCGTCGCGGCGCTCTACGCGGGCATGTTGACCAAGGTCGGCGTTTACGTGCTCCTGCGTGTATTCGGCCAAGTATTACCGACCGATCTCACGCTCGTGCATCAATGCCTGGCCTGGATGGCTGGTATCACGATGATCGTCGGCGTGCTCGGCGCGGTGTCGCGAAATTTTATCCGCGGCATCCTGTCGTTTCACATCCTCAGCCAGATCGGCTACATGGCGCTGGCGATCGGTTTCTTCACCGAATACGCGTTCACCGCGGCAATCCTCTACATCATCCATCACATCGTGGTGAAGGCCACGCTCTTCCTGATCGGTGACACCGTCGCGGTGCTGAATCGCACCGACAACCTCGACCACACCGGCGGACTTTGGAAAGCCACGCCCGTCCTTGGCGTCGTATTTCTCCTGCAGGCGCTTTCGCTCGCCGGCATCCCGCCGCTCAGCGGTTTCTGGGGTAAATACATGATCATCGTCGAGGGCGTGCGCCTGGGCGAATGGGTGCTTGTCTCACTGGCGTTGATTGCCGGTGTGCTGACGCTTTTCAGCATGATGAAAATCTGGATGGCCGCCTTCTGGCGTAACGCCGAGGAAGGCGAAGGCGTTCACTTCCAAGACGGACGCTGGAAACCCATGACGGGCGTCACCGTCGTGCTTGCCGTGCTTTCGCTCGCCATCGGTCTCGGCGCCGAGGTCACGTATAAGATCGCCGCCGAAGCCGCCCGCCAGCTCACCGACCGTTCGGCTTACATCGATCTGCTCTTGGGAGGAGGCGCTTCATCATGAATAGTTTTGTCCTGAATCTCGTCATCGCTGTCACGTGGCTGCTGTTGCAGGTCAAAGCCTCGTTCCCCGGTTTCGTCGTGGGCTTCCTGATCGGCTTTGGGCTGATCCGCCTTTTCCCCGGCGTGCTCGACAGCCGCGATTACACCCGTCGCACGATCGCGCTCGCGCAGTTTGTGTTAATTTTCTCCAAGCAATTCGTCACCGCGTGCGTGCAGTTGCTGCGAATCATTCTGTTCGTGCGGACCAAGCACCTGCGGCCTCGCGTCATCACTTATAACATCGCCGGACTGTCCCGCTTCGAGTCCCTCCTGCTCTCGCACTGCATCACGCTCACACCCGGCTCGAGCGCCGTCGGCATCTCCGAGGATCTCGACACGCTCATCCTGCACGTGCTCGACACGAACAACCCTGACGCGCTCCGCGACGAAATCGACCGCACCCTTAAGCGAGGCATCCTCGCCATCACCCGAAGACCGCCCTCCTCCTGCAAATTTCGTTTTACGTCATGATCGTGGCGACGCTGCTCGGGTTCTTCCGGCTCGTGCGTGGTCCGACGGTCATCGACCGAATCATGTCCTTCGACTCGGTCGTGCTCTGCGCCGTCGGTCTCATCGTCTTGCTCTCTCGCTCATGGGAAACGCCGGTGTTCCTGGAGCTGATCCTGATCGTATCGTCACTCGGCTTCTTCGGCACCGTCGCCCTGGTCTCTTACCTTAAGCGCACGCTGCCCGAGCAAAACGAAGAGGACGAAATCGATGAAAAAGGAGAACCGCGCAAATGAGAGAAATCCTCCACCTCATCTCGGCGATCATCACGCTCGTCGGTTCGCTGGTGATCCTCGTCGCCATGATTGGCACCGTGCGCCTGCCAGACGTTTTTTGCCGCGCTCACGCGCTCGGCAAAGGCCTCACGCTCGGCCTCGTTTTGCTGCTCACCGGCTTGTGGATCGACCTCGGTAGCGAAGCCGCCGGTCTCCGCATTCCGGCGGCGATCTTCTTCCAATTCCTCACGCTGCCCGTCGCGAGTCACTTGGGCGCGAGCCTGTCGTTCCAAAAACGCCTGCCGCGTTACGGCGATCCCAAGATCGACGAAGACACGCGGTCAGAGTGCCATCGCAAGGACAGCGTCAAACCGTAGCCTTGGCTCACAGCCGGCAAACCGCTCAAACGGCCTGCTGCGGCTTCATCCATTTCGCATCGGCGTAGAAGGTGCCGAACGGAATCAAGCTCGCGATCGCGACCAGCGCGGCGCGTTTCCACGTCCATTCATACTCGAGCATGGCCTGCAACGTGGCGGCGAGATAAGCGAGGAACAGAACGCCGTGCGCCATGCCCACCACGCGAACCGCGGAGGGTTGTCCCCAGTAATATTTAAGCGGCATGGCGATACCGAGGAGCACGAGAAACGAAACGCCTTCGAGAAAACCGATGACACGAAGACGACCAATGGTGGTGGTGAGCAGATTCATGGACGAGGATGCGAAACGAAAACGGTCCCCGAGTTCCCACGGACGCTCAATGCAAAGATTTCTACGCGCTTCAGTCAGAACCAGCACGCCGGGAGCGCTATTAACGAAGGTATTACTTAGTGAGGCGCAGCGTTGACCGCGCCCGTTCGCGCACTTTCACTGAGCCCGCAGTGCCGCCCGCCCGGGTGGTGGAATGGTAGACACCAGGGACTTAAAATCCCTTGTTCGTAAGGACGTGCGGGTTCGAGTCCCGCCCCGGGCACCAGGGCTACTGGGCAAGATTAAGCATTTCTCGAGGATGCGTTTTGAAAGTAGGCTTACGTGAGCTCACTCGCTCTGCTTATTTAGCACCGAGACGGCCAGCACGCCCAGCGTGGTCGACTGACTGGCATCGGCGGTGATTTTCAGGTGCGTGACCGTCAAATTGGGAAACGGATTTTTCCACTCCAGCGTGTAGAGATAAACGTGACGTTGCACCGCGCTTTCGTTTTCCCGCTCCACGATCGGCACGCGACGGGCCTGCTTGTAATCGATATGGGTGTAATCGGGCCACCAGTCCTGGATATTGGCCTGCTGCGTATCGCGTTCGAATTGCGCGGTATCATAACCGGGTGGCGGTCGTCCCAGCGTCACCAACGGCACGGATCCCAAACGTTTTTTGCCGGCGTAAAACTCATACGTCGCAAACCGGTTCAAGTAGCGGGCGTAACCGCACCCGTGAAGAACGTAGATGGACGCCGCCTTCTCGCCGATAGGAATGGTGACCGAGGACGGCAGCGTCTGCGCATTGCCGGTTTCGTTGTTCATGGAGCGGAAAACCACCGCGCCACGATCCTTGCGTGAATGTCCGCCAAAAACCTGAAACGGAACCCCGTGAATCGTGTGCGTGCCGGCGGCCAGATGCGTGAGCGGCAAGTCACCCAACCAACCTTTTCTGAAATTTAGGGGGCGGTTAAAAAACGGCGCGAGGTCGATGGATTTAAAAAGGTCCGGAGTGGCGATCGCCGTTAACGAGTAAGGCCGCTTCCACATCGCCATGAGCGTGCGCCTCAACTCAACGGGAGACTCCACGGCGGCCGGTTTCGTTTTCGCAGTCGGCAGGCTTCGCTCCGCTTTCAAGGCCTGCTTCGCCTTTTGATCCGAGGTGACCGAGGAAAGCGAGCCGCGCGCAACGAAATGCGGCTGTATCCGAATACAGGATATAGGACTCTTCACGCCGACTTCATGCTGTTTGCGCACGAGTCGTTGTCCGAGTCGAAACGCGGTTTCCTGCATGAGCGTGGTGTCAAAGGCCACGGCGGTGATGGGCGGGCTGGACGTGGCCAGACTGGACAGGTCACCCAGACAGACCAGCGAGAGATCCCGAGGGACGTTGATCTTCTGTTTCGTAAGCTCCGCCAGCAGATGCGGCACGATCGGCGTGTGCTCCGCGTAGATGACCAGCGCGGTCACGTTCTTCCATTCGTTGGCCAACTTGGTCGCAATCGGCCGGATGTCCTCGCGAGCATCGCTGTAGTAGGCGATGCGCGCAGCAGAAGAGCGGCGATCCGGCTGCCGGCCCAAGGATTCCCACACTTGATGGATCTCGATCGCCACCGGCGCGCGCGGCAAAATCGTGACCAGCGCCAGTTCGCGATGGCCGGCTTGATTGAGGTGCAGGCAGGCCATTTCCACGGCGCGCGCATAATCCGCCAACACGCAGGAGACGTCGTCGCAGTATTGTCGAATGCTGGCCGCAGGTTTGCCGTGGGCAGAAAGCCGGATCAACGCCGCCGACCACAACTCGGATTCGTCCATGTGCGAGGGATCGAACAGCACGCTTTCGCACTGCGCGTCCGTTGCCAACACATGCAAATGCCCCACGGCTTCTTCGGTGGATTCGTAGTAATGCAACCGCAGTCCAATCCCGAGATCGCGCGCCACTTTCCGATAGCTGCGCACCAGAAGCGAACGTCGCGCGAGCACCAGATCACAGGTGAACGTGGCCGGTTGCGGCGCCGCCGCTCCTCTAAAAAACAACCGGTAGCCCTCGCGCTGAACGATTCCCTCGGCGATCAGCCGGCCCATCGCACGATTGATGGCGTTATGCTTCAGCCCGAGCACGCCGATCAATTGGCGTTCGGAGGGTAGCCTCGCGCCCGGAGCGAAGGCCGACGTCTCCAGCCAGTCACGCAGCGCGGTGATCGTGTCGGTGATAACAACTCCGTTGGCCATGAGGTGATCAACAAACGGCCCGCTTCAAACGCACAAGCCTAACCTAAATTGTTCGAACGAAATCCTGAGAATGGGAGACCACAACCCACTCAGCGCTATCTTTGGCCGGAGGCGTGAACTTAACTTTCCGTGAGCAACCGAAGACCTCACCGCTCCCTAAACCCCCGCACCTTCCCCTCAGTCCCGGCTTCGCTGCCCCCGCTCATCCAAATCCATTTTCGACGACTCTCACAGCCGACGACTTTCCTGATAAGCAAAACCCTTTTGCCCTCCAAAAAAATGAAATCCCGCATCCGTTCGCTCGTTTTTTCCTCCACGCTGTTGGCGCTCCTCCCGTTGTCCGCGCTGGCCAACTTCTCCATCTATTCCCCGAAAGACGGTCTCGCCGATGGCTGGAAACCCATCGCGTGGAACGGCCCCATCACCGAGGAAATCGCCGGCGCCACCAAAGAAACCACCGCGCTGCAGATCAACCTGAAGCCTGACTCCAAGCCTTACGCCGGTGTCGTTCTCACTGCATCCTCGGGCAGCGAAATCGCGTTGACCGAGAAGATCCGTGAGAACGGCAAGGTCGTCATCACCTTGAAGCTCGGTAAAACCGCCGAAGGTGCCGCGTCCACCGTTGCCCAGCAGTTGCAGCTCGGCCTCAGCTTCCTGACCAAAGACGGCCAGACCGTGCATGGCAAATTTGTCACCCAAGCCAGCGTGTCCACCGCTTCCGCAACCTCCGCAGAAGGCCAGGTCGTCACCATCACCGTTCCCGCGTCCTTGGAAGGCGTCAAAGCTCCCGAGCTCCTCGCGAGCATTTCCTCGGTGCGTTTCCAGTTCGTCGAGGCGCCCCTCGCCGGTTTCGTGG
>JBEVND010000077.1:0-4631 GCA_040508285.1 Rariglobus sp.
TGTTGAATGGCGCTCCGAGCCAAGTCCTCGCGGATGGCTGCACCCAGGTTTTCGGACAAGTAGGAGAGATAAGCTTCGGGCGATCCCTTGGGGCCGAGCAAGAGATGGCGACCGTTGGAGATCACGCGATTGGCGTTTTGCTGGCCCAGCGTGGTGAGATCGAAACCGTTGCGCACGCCCTTGATTTGCGGGTAGAACGGCTTGAGTTCGTCGGCAGGTTCGACGCCGGCGATGGCTGGCAGCCAACCGCTGGCTTCGGCGAAGATCCGGTTGCCGCGTTCGGAGGTGAGAAACTGGAGAAAATCCAGGGCCTTTTCCGGATACTTGGACTGGCGTGCGAGGCTGAACGCGGCGCTCGTCGCCACGGCACCCTCGGAGGGCTGGCCTGCCACGAAGGAACCAAAACCAGACTGTCCGGGCTTAGGTAGGGGAAGATCGAATACGCCCAGTTCAAACTGAGCCTGATCACGGAAGCTGCCGTAATCCCAGCTGCCGGTGAACAGCATGAGCGCGCCACCTTGAAGGAAACGGAAACCGCCGTCCTCGCGGGCGATCTGCTCGTAGCCGGGTTGGAACAGTCTGCTCACGTCGCGCATGATCGTGATGCCAGACACGATCTCGGGGGTTTCCATCGACCATTTACCGCGGATGTAATCCACGCCCAATTCCGCGCCGCTGTAGTTGTAGAGCGGAGTGCCGCGCAGCTGTTCGGTGAGCTTCTGGGTCTGACTGGTGAACAGGCGGGAATAAACACCCGTCGAGTGATAGGACGAAGACAGGAACGGGAATACTTCACGACCGCTCTTCTTGGCTTCGACCGTGAACTTTTCGCAGAGCGCGTTCAGCTCGTCGTAAGTCGTGGGAAGCGGGGTGTCGCCAAGCACTTCGCGCCAAAGGGTGCGATTATAGATTAACCGGTTGGTGAACTGGGAGACGGGGACGGCGTAGTAGTCCAGCAATTGGGGGTGATAGGCCGTGTCGTTATCGAGACCGTCGATAAAGGTGTTGCGCCACGGGGTCTGCGAAAAGGCCGTGGTGGAGTTATACGGGTTGGGCTTCTCGATCCATTCGGTGAGCGGGATGAAATAGCGCGAGATCAACGCGGCGTCCTGTGTGCGCATCTCGATGAGATCGGGTGCAAAGCCACCGACCAATCGGGTCATGAACCACTGGGCGTAGGTGCGCTCGGGGACCGGGATGATCTCGATGGTCACGCCGGGGTGTTCATCCATGTAGATGCGGGCCATCTTTTCGAAAGCGGCGCGCACGGGGGGCTCGAGCTGCCAGTGGGCGAGACGGATGATCGTCTGGCTTTCGTCGGCTTCATTGGCCGAGCGTTTCCAGATGTTGAAGCTGGCAGCGATGAAAACGAACACGAGCAGGGTGAAGCCCGTGAACATGAGAAGGCGTTCGCGTTTCATTATTTCGAGGAGTTGAGGTCGGCGAGGTAGCCTTCGATGGTCGTGCGGCGGTCAGTGCGAGGGAATTGTTCGAGGAAGCGCGAGTAGTAATCGCGGGCGACCTCCTTGCGGCCCGTCAGGCGTGCCAGATCGCCAATGCGGGCGAGCACCTGCACGCGAAGAGTGCGGCGGATGACACCCGATTTGTCGGCGGCGAGCGTGTGGGCAAAGTCCTCTTCGTTGCCGTAGTTGAACCGTTGGGCGAACTCACCGAGCAACAGGTGCAGCTGAGTCTTGGCGCCGGGATCGGTTAATTTATGGGAGATCGCGGTAAACGTGTCGTAACGGCGGCGGCGTTCGGCTTCGTCCATTTGCCCATAGAGGCGGATGATGGCGAGTTTGGCCTGGGCGCGCTGGGCGACGGGATGCGCCGGATTGCGCTCGATAAGTTCGGAGAAAATCTGGTCTGCCTTGGCGAGATCGGGGGTGCTGCGCTGGCTCTGCTCCACGCGACCTAGCATGTAACGGGCTTCGAAACCGAGGTCGTCGCCGGGGGCGGCTTTATACACCTCATCGAGAATGCCGGCCGCTTTATCGATATTGGATTGGGTGCGCGGCTGCACGTTGAGCAACGCAATCGCTTCGCCGTAGCGATTGAGGCGGAGTTCGGCGCCTTCGGCGGTTTTACCCGTTTCGACGAAAGCGGTGTGGGCTTCGGTGAAAAGACCGGTGCTGACCGTTTCCCAAGGAGTGGCGCCGGCGGTCAAGGCTACCAAGGCCAGCGCGGCGCAGGCCGTCCGGCGGAGCTGCCGTCCGGCAGGCAGGCGGGTGTGAATTAGGGTAATCATCATAATCGCGAACCGCCTAGACGAACACCTGAGCCACGGATTGCAAGCGAGAGAGTTGCGACTTCGCCGGGAGGCGCGGTTCAATAAGGAGGAACACCCCCGTGTATTCATCTCGCGCATTGACGCCGACTTTACCGGAACGTTTCCTCCGGGGCATGAGTGACAACCCGGTGACCACCGCTACGACCAAATACAAACGTATCGTGCTCAAATTGAGCGGCGAAGTTCTGAGCGGTAAATCCAACAACCCCATCGACGCAGGCGTGCTTGAGCGCATCTGCTCCCAGGTGAAGGAAATCCACGACATGGGCGTCGAGGTCTGCGTCGTGATCGGTGGCGGTAACATCTTCCGCGGCCTTCAAGGAGAGAAGCGCGGCGTGGACCGCACCACGGGCGACTACATGGGCATGCTCGCCACGGTCATCAACTCCCTCGCGTTGATGGACTGCCTCGAAAAAATGGGCGTTTCCACCCGCGTGCAAAGCGCGATCCCGATGAACCAGGTGGCCGAGCCGTTCATCCTGCGCCGCGCCATGCGCCACCTCGAAAAGGGCCGTGTCGTCATCTTCGCGGCTGGCACCGGCAATCCGTATTTCTCCACCGACACGACTGCCGCCCTCCGCGCCTCCGAGATGCACGCCGACATCATCATGAAGGCGACCAAGGTGGACGGTATCTACGACAAGGATCCGAAGAAGCACGCCGACGCCGTTAAATACGACACGATCACCTTCATCGACGCGCTCCGTCAGCGTCTCAACGTGATGGACTCCACCGCGTTCTCGCTCTGTTTGGACAACAACGTGCCAATCCTCGTGTTCGATCTCAACGATCCGCACGCCATTGAAAAAGCGGTCACCGGCCAGAAGGTCGGCACGCTCGTTCACGGCTGATCTTATTATGCAGTAGCGAGTGGTGCGTAGTGTGCGTTGACGCGCTACGCCCGTTCAACCCCAAGGTCTCTTCTACTCGCTCCCCACTACTCGTTCCCCGCTCCTTTTAAAAACGCCATGTCCCATCCCGTCCTTAACGAAACGCAGGTTAAAATGAAAAAAGCCGTGGACCATACGCTCCACGAGTTTTCGAACATCCACACCGGTAAAGCCAATCCCTCCATGGTCGAAGGCATCATGGTCGAAGCCTATGGCTCGATGGTTCGCATTAAAGACTGCGCCGCCATTTCCACGCCCGACGCACGCCAGATCGTGATCCAGCCGTGGGACAAGGGTCTTACCCAAGCCATCTCGAAGGCCATCATGATCGCCAACCTCGGTTTCAATCCCGCGGTCGACGGTCAACTCGTGCGCATCCCGCTCGCTGACATGAGTCGCGAACGCCGCCAGGAGTTCGTGAAGGTCGCCAACCGTCTCGCTGAAGAAGGCCGCGTCCACGTCCGCAACGTTCGTCGCGACGGTCAGGACGCCATCAAAAAAGCCAAGCTTCCCGAGGACGAAGTGAAGCGCGTTGAAAAAGAACTCCAGGTGCTCACCGACAAGTCCATCGAGGAAATTGCGAAGCACCTCGCGTCCAAAGAAAAAGACCTGCTCACCGTCTGAGTTAAGTCACTCCAGCCGGACTCCAAGCCGCCGAGAATACAGGCCGATTAACAGAGATGCCGACAGGTGTTCATCTGTGCCCGATCTGTGTGCTTGGCAGTTAACCGGCCCGAATATCCTCTGTGAAAACAACCGCCCCCAAGCGCGTCGTCATCAAGCTCGGCACCGGCGTGCTCACGTCGGGTATCGGCCAATTGAATACGGAGCGCATTGCCGCGCTGGCCGCAGGTGTTGCCGGCCTGCGTGCAGCGGGCACCGAGGTCATCGTGGTGTCCTCGGGCGCAGTCGGCCTCGGCATGGGACGTCTCGGTCTGAAGAAAAAACCGTCCGACGTTTCCAAGAAGCAGGCCTGCGCCGCCATCGGCCAGTCGTTGCTCATGCAAACGTGGCAGCGCGGTTTCGACCCGCACAGTCTTACTGCCGCACAAGTGCTGCTCACGCACGAAGACCTCCGCAGCCGTGACCGGCACCTCGGCGTAAAAGCCTGCCTCGAGGAGCTGATCGCCTACGGCACGATTCCGGTGATCAACGAAAACGACACGGTGAGCGCCGCGGAAATCAAGTTCGGCGACAACGACACGCTCTCCGCCATGGTCGCCAGCCTTACGGGCGCTCAGCATTTGCTGATTCTTTCCACCGCGCCCGGGCTCATCGATATGAAGGGCACGGGCAAGATCGTCCCTGTCGTCGAAAAAATTACTCCCGAGATCGAGGCGATGGCCGGAGGCACGACCGATATCACCGCGACCGGCGGCATGATTTCCAAGATTACCGCGGCCAAACTCGCCGTGCGCGCGGGCTGCGGTGTGTTCATCGCCAGCGGTGCC
>JBEVND010000140.1:0-5124 GCA_040508285.1 Rariglobus sp.
CTGCGCTCGATCCGACGGATGTAGCCATGCATGCGCTCTTCGACGGCGCTTACGAACGTATTTACCTCACGCGGGTTCCCTTCGATTTCGAGCTGCACCCGACCGTCGGCGAGATTGCGCACCTGACCGGTGACCTCGAATTCCTTCGCGACCTGCAAAGTCGAGTAGCGAAAACCCACGCCTTGCACATGACCTGTAAAATAAACCGTTTCTTGATGGACGTCCGCCATGATGGGTAGCGGCCAGGTTATCAGGCAGCCGAAGCGCGGTTCAATACGCAAAGTCAACGCGACGAAATTCCTGCACATCATTTCCGCACGGGCCCGGATGCGGTTGGACGCCGTCAGCGCGAGCGCAATTTTGCCAGCCGATTGCCAACGATGTTTACTCTCAGGAAAAAGCGGATTTGTCGTTGCATTTTGAGACCTCGGGAGCACGTTCAAATCAAGGTCCTCCGACCCTACTCTAATGAGCAATTTTGAAACTAACGGCCCCTCGGATAACGAGTGGGAAGATCGTGGTGAGCTCGCTTGGAATGAATTTGATTGGGAACGATATCTGCGCGAGCAGGACGACGTAATCCACCGCTACCTCGCCTTCTACGAGCAACTCAAAGGTAACGAAAACCGGATCGACGAAACCGCCCACTTGATGGGCTGGGACGAAGATTCGTGGAGCTCGGATGCCGCCGAGTCGTTTACTCGCGACGTCGCCGACGAGGACGAAGAAGAGTCCGCGTCCAGCGACGCGATCGACGGCAAGGACGAGCCCTACACGCTCCACAAGAATCCTATTTTCATCTCCACCAAGGCGATTTACCTGAGTGTAAAACGCGCGTGGGAGCGCATCGCGAGCAACGGAAACAAAGTTCCCCAAGCGCTCGCGATCGACATCCACATCTCGATCTATCGCGGTGAAGAACAGGCCATGCTCGCCGTTCAGGCACTGGACTTCGGCGACTACGCGATGGCCATCAGCCTCTTCAAACGTGCGCTGGTTGAGTTAAATCGCACCTTCTCTCTGCTAAACGCCAACGCCGTGACGAAGCTCCCCGCAGTAGTCCACTATCGCGAAGACGCCCAGCCACGCCTCTTCGATCTCCGCGAGATCTGGCTGCGCGTCATGAACGAGTGCCGTGAGGAGCTGGAACGTCCAGCCGACGAAGATAGCGAGGCCTGAGTTCATTTAGGGCAAGCGGACAACGAGGTAACTGCACCCATTGTCCGCTTCCTTAAAAAGGAGTGATAAAAGGCCTTGCACTTTGCGGCGCGCGCCATTGCTTCTTCGCTTCTGTTTTCAATCCGGAGAGGTGGCTGAGTGGTCGAAAGCAGCGCTTTGCTAAAGCGCCGTAGGTGTAACAGCCTACCGGGGGTTCGAATCCCCCCCTCTCCGCCAGTTTTCTTGTTATAAATTAACGAGTTAATTTCTTGGCCAAGACCAGGTTTCCCAGTCTGCGCGGCAATCTAGCATGATTAATCGAGACTCACCGGCGCGTGGCTCGAAAATGACAGGAATGTGATTTCGTGGAGCGTTAACGGTCGTCTCTACGGCGTCCGGGCAACCCGCTGATCATGGCGAATCAAAACCACGCCTACTTCGACCATCACCAGCAGGCGACGAGCAAAGACCCGCGCGAGCCGTTGGCCATCTGCGGCGACCTGCCGCTGGAGAAGGTCTACGGCTGGCAGACCGTGGAAAAATATCCAGACGAACTACGTGACAGGTGCTCCGGACGGGCGCCTCGCGCGAGGATTGGCCGGGGTTTCAAGATCGACTTGCACAGCACCTGCGGCGGCTCGACCGCCTCGGCGTCGCCTACCGGCCGTTGGACTAGCGCTGGCTGACCTGCACGCCGTTGGCGCGGGCCTCCTTGGCGGCCGCCGGCTCGGGAAGATCGGCAACCACAAGAGCGCGAGCCGTGCCGTCCGGACGGGGAACAACCAAGAGCATCAGCTTGTTCTGCGCGGGGCGTTCAATGGCCGTTGAGAGAATGCGTTCCCACTGGTCGTCGCGTTGGACGGCGAGACGCACGGGCACATCAGCGACCGCAGGCAAAGCGAGGTCGGCCGTGGTGCGGGCATTGATGGCGATCTGGCCGGTGCCGACTTTGGCCGCCAACAGATAAGGGCAAAGATTCAAGATACGCACATGCTGGTCGGGCACGGAGGGCCCCCAGTATTCGATTGGGAAAAAGTGGAACGGCAGGCGCGGGTTGGCGGGATTGCGCGTGACGATGAAGATGGCGCCTTTCCATTCGGCGGGGAAGGTCAGTTGGCCGATGTCCTCGCGTTCCACGCTCTTCTCGGTGCGCTTCTCCTGAAAAAGCGTGATCGGCACGGGGCCGGTGTAGTCGAACGTCTCGGTGAACGAGTTCGGCGTGATCTGCATCGGCACGGTCTTCTTTCCGTTTTTGAGGAGAAACTTCACGGCAGGATCCTGACCTTCGCCGGTGCCGGCGAAGCCAATGTAGTAAAAGCGAATGCTCTTGGGGGTTTCCTTTTCGTCAGCGGGAGTCTGCGCTTTCGCAGGAACGACTAACGCCGACAGGGTGAAGAGGACGAGTGCGAGGGAGGGAAATTTCATAGTGGTTGGGATTTGTGCGCGGGTGCGCGGCTTAGATGTCGCTGGATGAAAGCCAGCGGAAGGAGACGATGCGGTAACGACGACCGAAGCTGCGGTTGTCCTGGTTGAGGGTGGCGGTTGCGGCCCAAGCATCGTTGGCGGAAGACACGAACTCGGGCATGCGCTGCACCACCGCTTCACACCACGCCCGGCCTTGAATGTAGTTGGCATCGGTGACGGCCAAAACCGGGTTGAGCGCTTCGCCGTAGGCGCGAATCGTGAAGGTATCCGACCGCGCCGAAAGGATCGGGCCGAGTGACTGGAGCAAATCGGCCTGACTGACCCAGCCGGGGACATGCGTGGCGGTCAGGCCGGCGGCGGCGGTGTCGATCAGGTTGGTGTAGCTGTTGTCCACGCGCCGCTCGGCATTTTCGCCAGGAGCGAACGCGTTGTTGATGCCGGCATCCTCGAGCGCCTGCGCAAGCGCGCCCTTCAGCTGAATGTTCTGCGTGGTGACGAGCGGATTGGTGATCAAGGCGCGGTTGACGAAGTCGGCCAGCGAAACGAACGGTCCGCGGCGGCGAACTTGCAGGACGATCTGATCGGCCAGCGTCTCGATCTGGGTGGCGGTGAGGAATCGATAGCCCTCGTAGGCGGAGGCTTTTTTACCGGCGTTGGTCGTCGTGGCAGGATCAAGCACGGTCGTGTCGCTGATCGGGTAACCAGAACGTGGATACGGCGATTCCTTGGTGCGCTGGTGGGCGTTGACCTTGACGTTGTTCAGACCTCCGAGCACTGCGCGCCAGGCCTGGGCCGAGGTGGAGTTGATGTTGAAATTGCCGATACCGAGCAGCGAGGCGGCCGATCTTTCGTAATTGCGCAGGTCCGCGGACAAGCTGGCCCCGGTGCGCTCGTGCAGGGCGAGGCGTGGGTTAGGCAATGGGAACGTGACCGCAGCCGAAGGGTTTTCATGCGAAACACTGGAAAAATAGTAGCCATCCCAGAGCGCGCGATTGAGCAGGTATGAATAATCGAAGACGCGCGCCGTGGACTTGAGGCTGTTGTAGGCGCTGGAGCCGATGGCGATTTCGGACCACGGCCTGCTCGGCGCGTCGAGTCTGCCGCGCGGATCGGCGAGCGAGTTGCCGATGGGATACGCGGGCGAGGCATTGGCGATCTGGGCGTTGCCATTCACTCGATAGGGCTGGGCGTGCTGGAACTCGCCGAGAGAAACCATCGGGTTTTCCGCGCGCGGAACATTGAAGAGCACGACCCGCGATTCGCCGGCACCATCCCACTCAGTCTGACTCAAACCGACATAGGTGCGGCCGGTGTCCGGGTCGCAGGGGATCGTCGCCTCGATGTTGACGAGGTTAAGCGCAGTGGAGCCGCGCTGGGTGGCCGCCTTCAGGTTAAAATTGTAATTCGGATTGGTCTGAAACGACCCGTAGCCGATGTCGTTTCCCTGCACCTCAAACGCCGAGCGGGTGGAATACGGCGCGCGCGGATTGTAGTCGGCCAGCCAGCGCACCGGGTGGTTTTTCGATTGGTGCGCAGCCGCGCTCGAAGACGGCTTCCACGCGGCGTTGTTGGCGGCGGTCGCCTTCAAGGCCCAGCGATGGCCGAAGTAGCCGATGACCGGACGAATGTTGAGCGCCGGCTGGAGCAGAAAAGATCCCTGCTCCCAGCGCAGTTTGAAGGCGTTCTCGAAGTTATTGTTCGCGCGGATCTCCTGCAGGGTCTCGCCCGCGGAGGTGGCCAGTGTGAGGCTGTCGTCACGCACGACGGGTTCGGTTGCGGTCCCGGTCGGGGCAACCGTGGCATAGGTCGCGGATGCCGAGCTCCACGCGGGAATCGAATTGGTGCCGCTGTTGTGCGTGCCGGTCCAGAAGCTGACTTTGACGTCGGCCGCGGTCGTGCCCGGCGGCAGCGAAAAACTGTTTCCGCTCACGATGATCGAGCGGTTGTCGCGCCAGCCGCGTCGCAACGTGTAGGATGTGAAATTATCGGACGCGAAATAAGCGTTGGCCGGGAGCGTATAGACATACGCCGTGCCCGGTTCCATGTCGCCGCTCTCGACGGCCACGCGGATGCCATTGACCCAAGGCGTCCCCAACTGGGCTTCGGCGGACAAGGCGGCCGGGATCGTGCCGTTGTTGGTCTGCGTCCCGGTGGTCCTCGACATACGAAGATAGGTGATCTCGCCGCCGTTGGTGGCATAGGTCACGCGGTAGGTGTGGCTCCTCAACGTGACGTTGTAGGGATTCCACAGGACGATCGCCGGATAGTAGCGAAGCTCGAAACCATAGTCGACAGGACCGGCCGGAGCGACGCGGCCCTCGGCGTAACATTGCCACGCGGCCACGACGGGGAAAACGCCTTCTTGCGCCGTCTTGTAGGCGTCGGTGGTTCCGTCGATCTGGGGCTGAGGCGAGAGGCTGAGCGTGTCGCCCGAGCCGGTTGCAGTCGTGGCGTAGGGCAATTGGTAATACGAACGCAGCAGGTGCCAGTCGGCGCCCTTGAGTTCGTCGGTGGTGCCCAATTGCCAGATGGGGCCGGTCG
>JBEVND010000141.1:0-4028 GCA_040508285.1 Rariglobus sp.
CACGACGTTGAAGATGCTGTCGGGGCTCATTTACCCAACCAGCGGCCACGCCCGCGTTGCCGGCTTTGATCCCACAAAACGCGAGAACGCCTATCGCCGCCTTTTCGCTCTCGTGCTCGGTCAGAAAAACCAGCTCTGGTGGGACCTTCCCGCGCAGGAATCGTTTTTACTCCTTCGCCACATCTACGGAATTCCCGCGAAGCAGTTTCAGGAAACGCTGGATGAACTCGTCGATCTCCTCGATGTGCGTGCGAAACTCAACGTGATGGTGCGTGAGCTCTCCCTTGGCGAACGCATGAAAATGGAGCTCATCGCGGCGTTGTTGCATCGCCCGCGCGTGCTTTTCCTCGACGAACCGACCATCGGTCTCGACGTCATCTCGCAGAAGGCCGTTCGCAATTTCCTCCGCGAGTATAACCGCAAATACAAGGTCACCATCCTGCTCACGAGCCACTACATGGCCGACATCAAAGAGCTCTGCGAACGCGTGATCATCATTCACAAGGGCCTCAAAATCTACGACGGCGCGCTCAACCGCATCGAGGGTTCCGGCAGTCGCAAAAAAATCATCATCTTCCTGCCCGAGGCCGGCGCGTCGTTCCCCGAATCCTGGCAATCGCTCCACGGCGAGACGACTCGCGATCCCGTGGAGGGTAAATTCACCGTGCGCGTTCCCGCGGAAAATGTCGTCGCGGTGTCCCAAGAAATTCTCACCACGGGCCCCGTCGCCGACATCACGATTGAGGATGTTCCGCTTGAGGACGTTATCGCGGAACTCTTTTCGACTCACTAAGCTCTATCCCCTCATGGTCTCTTTCAAAAATCTCCGCTTTTCATTCATCGTCCTCGCTCTCGCCAGCGGTGTATTTTTCGCAGCCGGTTGCCAATCCACGCCGTCGAACGCCGATCGTCACTCCAGCCACACGCTCACCGCGTATGCCAACTCCAGTTGGGTGCTCGCCGCTTGGAAATCTGACGGCAAAAAAGTCGCGCTTCCGTCCAATCCGCCCACGCTCCAGCTCGGTTACCAAGGCCAGGTCAGTGGGCACGCCGGAGTAAACCGCTACTTCGGCACCGTGCGGGTCAACAACGACAACCTGGTCTGGGGCGACACGCTGGCCAGCACGCGCATGGGCGGTGATCCCGCGCAGATGGAGAGCGAAGTTCGCTTTATGACTGATCTGCCCAAAACCACTGAGGTGACCGTGCGCAGCGGACGGCTCATCTTCACAGGCAAAGGCGTGCGTTTGGAATTCGTTCGCTCGATGCCATAATCGACCCCCATTTTACTCTCTTAAAAACGCGAGCGCTCACCGCCTCGCGTTTTTTATTTCTCCAAACACACCGCCCCACAGCGCGGTTGTTCGATCCACCCAAAAAAAGCGACGCGTCATCAGCTACTGCAGAACTAAATCTTCCGCATTAACGACTGCATGCTACATCGGTTTATGAAACGAGTGGCTGACCCATACGGGCACGTCTGCTCCGAAATTTTAAAAGCCCATCGAGGATAGAGTTCGCAATTCTTCCACGGGCTCGATTTCAAGCTGACTTATGTCCATGCAGTCTACCCTGGATTTGTTCCCCGTTATTTGTGCGATTGCTCTCTACGTGGCCCGTGTTCGGGAGTTTTTCGTTAAACGCAATGTAGTTACCGGTCAGATCAACGAGCGTGCTACGTTTCTCGCTCTGTTCGTCAGCGGCTCTCTCGTTGTAACGCTGGCTCTTGTTGAATACCTCGTTCGCGACACGGGATTTCGCGCGGTTAACTTTACGATCGGATTAATCGTCGCAGCACTTTCGTTCGTCGTGCGCGCTGCCGCCGTCCGCGCGTTGGGTCGCATGTGGAGTGTCCACATTGAAATCCGTCGTGAACACGAACTCGTCAAAGGCGGGCCATTTGGTTGGGTGCGTCACCCCATTTATCTCGCCGCCATTCTCGAGCTGGTGGGCGCCATGTTGTTCCTCAACTCCGTTTATACTTGGGGCGTGTTCCTGTTGATGTTTGTCCCGAGCTTGATCGCCCGTATCCGCCTCGAAGAACGCGCCATGATCGCCCAGTTCGGCGAGGCCTACGTCCAATACCGCAAGACCACCCCGGCCGTGATTCCTTGGCGCGGTCGCACCACCTGATTCCCCGATTAACCCCCAATGGATTATCCCGAGCGTAGAGTTGTCATCACCGGTATCGGCCTGCTCGCGCCCAACGGTCTCACGGTGGACACGTTTTGGGAAAGCCTCTGCGCAGGTCGCAGCGCCGCCGCACCCATCACTCATTTCGACGCCTCGAAACTGCCAACGCGCATCGCCTGCGAGTTGAAGGACTTCGATCCCGGCAACTACATCGACCCCAAGAAAGCCAAGCGCCTCGACCCGTCGCTACAGTTCGGCGTCATCGCGTCCAAACTCGCTTTTGCAGATGCCGGCCTGACCGCAGAGTCGGTCGATCCTTCGCGTGTATCCATTTTTGAGGGGACTTCGGTCGGCGGCATGCGCAGCACGCTCGAGGGCAACCTCACGTATTTGGAAAAAGGTTACCGGGCGATGAGCCCGTTCGGCTTGATCAACGCTTACTGTGGTGGTGGCAGTTCAGAGATCGCGTTGGAACTGGGTTTGCCCGGCCGCGCCGTCACGATTTGCACCGCATGTTCCTCGGGCAACGACGCGATTGGCTTCGGTCTTCAGGCGATTCGCGAAGATGAGAGCGACGTCGTGATCGCCGGCGCCACCGAGGCACCCATCGTCGGTGGTTACGTCGGCATTTTCTCTTCGGCCAAGTCCCTCGCGCGCGGCAACGACAACCCGCAGACGTCCATGAAACCGTTTGATCGCAAGCGCGACGGCTTTCTACTCGGCGAAGGCGCCGCCTTTGTGGTGCTTGAGGAACTTTCTCACGCGCTGGCTCGCAATGCCCGCATCTACGCCGAGGTCATCGGCCAAGGATCAAGTTGCGAGGCCTATCACTCCGTTGCTCAAAACCCCGAAGGGCCAGGGATCTTCCGCGCGATGCAAAAGGCCATGCGCGCCGCACGGATCACTCCCGACGAGGTTCACTACATCAATGCCCACGCCTCCGCGACGGAGAGCAACGATCTGGTCGAAACCCGCGCTATCAAACGTCTCTTCGGTGCCCATGCGCGTCGCGTGGCCATCAGCGGCACCAAGCCCGTGACCGGACACCTCGCCGGGGCCGCAGGCGCGCTCGAGTCCGTCATTTGCGCGCTAGCCGTTCACCGCAAAGTCATCCCGCCCACGATCAATCTTACCGAACCGGAAGAGGGTTGTGACTTGGACTACACGCCCAACGTAGCCCGTCCTTACCCTGTGCGCGTGGCGATGAATCTCAACGCGGGTTTTGGCGGGAAAAACTCCTGCCTGATTCTTCGGGAGTTCACTCACTGATGAACTACTTTTCGACCGCGCCGCTGATCGCAGCCGCCGGCAATCTGCTGCTTGCCCTGTTCGTCCTCTTACAAGGGCCCAGCCAGAAACTGAACCGCACGTTTTTTCTCTTCGGCCTTTCCGTGGCCATCTGGACGTTCGGCGCGTTCATGATGTTTCAGGTGACCACGCCGGAGGACGCGTTGCTGTGGGCGCGACTTCTCCATGTCGGCGTGATCTTTCTGCCCATCACGTTTTTTGAGCTCTCCATGCTCATCACGCGGTCTCCACTTCTTAAATACACGCGTGCACTTTACTGGCTGGGCGCCGTCTTTCTGGTCGCCAACGCGACGCCTTATTTCATCACCGACGTTCATTACATGGGCTACGGTTACTTTGGCAGTGCCGGGCCGCTTTACTGGGCATTCAGCCTCACGATTCCGTCGCTCTCTATCCCTGCCTGCATCACCCTGCTGATCCGACGCAACGCCGCTGTCTCCACCCAGCGCCATCGCCTCACGTTGTTGTCCATCGCGGTGATCATGCTTTTCGTCTGCGGCCTGCACGATGTGGGCCCGATGTTCGGCTACTCATACTATCCCGGCACGCAATTCCCCATCTATCCAATAGGAACCGCCATGGCCCTT
>JBEVND010000228.1:0-4051 GCA_040508285.1 Rariglobus sp.
CCCCGGAGCTTGGCGCGAGCTTTGGGCAGAATGCGGGGGAGCCATTCGATTCCCTGGACCGCTTCGGTTTTGCCGGGCCAAGTAGCCGGATCAGCGATGGTGCCGCTGGCTTTGCCGTGCTGGACGTTGAGGAAGTAATCGCGGCGGATGTATTCGATGCCAAGGGCGATGTCGTAGCCTGGTTCGCCGTCGTAGTTGTTTTGATCCTCGGCGTAGTCGTAGAGGTGCTGCGCGCTGATGCCGTTGCTGGCGAGCCAGGAACTCTCGTCGGTCGTGAAATACGTTTCGGCGCCGCGTTGGCCGGCGGCGTATTGCGAAACAGCTTTGTCGTAGAGGGCGCGGAAGGTTTTGGCGAAAGTGTAGTGAGTCATGGAAGCGATGGGTTGCGTCGGACGTTTAAGCGCAAAGAAGCGAAGACGCAAAGCAGCGGACAAGAAAAATCCCTGCCAGTTGAAAGGGCGGGGATCAGAGGCTCCGAGAACGGCGGGCGTTTATTTGGAGGGACGGAATTTGGGACGACCGGCCGGGGCCTTGGCTTTGGCGGACTGGCCTTTTTTGGCGGGAATAAACTTGGAGCCGGATTGGAAACCGGCGGCTTGGGCTTCGGCTTCTCGGGCGGCCCGGTCTTTGCGTTTCTCGGCGCCGGTCATTTGGGCTTTGGGCGGACGTGACTGGGATTTCTGAGCGGACTTGGCTTTGGGCTTGGAGGCCGAGGCGCTGGGTTTGGGCGATTGCATTTTGAGTTTCTTTTTGGGTGTTAAGCTGGGATGGGCGGACGTCGGTCGGGCGATCGGTGCGGGGGCGATTTCCTGTTTGAGGGTCGGGACGGCTGCGGAGGTGGCGGGTTTGAAATCGATCAGGCGTTTGAAGCGATCGACTTTGTCGACGAGCACTTCGATGCGTCCGCCGAGATCGTAGGATTTTTTCGTTTTTCGGCCGACGAGCGAAGTGCCAGCGTTGTTGATCATGTAATAGTCGTCGTCGAGTTTGCTCGCGGGGAGGAAACCGAAGGTCATCGATTCGGTGAGCTCGATGAAGAGGCCGTTGGGGCGCACATCGGTGATGACGGCGGCGAAGAGCGTCTTGGTTTCCTTGGCGAGTTCACGCTCGAAGAACTCGAGCATCTTGATCTTCACGCTCTCGCGCTCGGCCTCCTGTGAATTGGTTTCGGTGAGGCTGAGGTGCTCGCCGAGCGTGTTCATCTTGGCGGCATTGTAAACGTAGTTGGCGGGCGCGGGCTTGCCTGCGGCTTGATCGAGATAGCGGTCGAATACGCGATGCACCACGAGATCGGAGTAACGACGGATGGGAGACGTGAAGTGCGTGTAGTCGTTTTTGTTGAGGCCGTAGTGGCCGTCGGGAGTGCCACGGTAGGCGGCCTTTTTCAAACTGCGGAGAAGCTGCGTGCGAAGCGTGTAGCCTTGCGGGTGATGCCGAAGGTCCTCGAGGAGTTTGACGATGTATTGGCGCTGCGTGAGATCGTGTGCGTCGACATCGAAGGTTTTGAGGAACTCGGCGAGTTCGGAGAGTTTGTCGGCGTCGGGCTCGTCGTGGACGCGGTAAAGCGAGGCCATGCGTTGCTCTCGGGTGAGGCGGGCGACGGCTTCGTTGGCGGCGAGCATGAACTCCTCGATGAGCTGGTGACTTTCGTCGTGTTCGATTTTTTCCAAGCGGTCGGCGTAACCCTCGGCGTCCACGAAGACCTTCGTCTCGGGCATATCGAGGTCGAGCGAACCGTTGGCCATGCGATCGCGGCGGAGACCGCTGGCGAGTTTCCAGAGAAGGCGCACCCACGTTTGCAGATCCGTGAGTTCGTTGTTGGTGAGGGAACTGAGTGCGCGGCCGGTGGAGCCGGTTTGGTGTTTGGCGGGGAGGGGAAGCGCGCGGATCTTGTCGAGGCTGTCTTCGAAGAGGAGCGCGTAAGCCTGTTTATAAGTGAGGCGCTTACGGCTGCGGATAACGGTGTTGGCGTAGGTGTGGCCTTTGGGGCGGCCCTTGGCGTCGAACGTGAGGAACACCGCCTTGGTGAGACGATCCTGGGCTTCGACCAGAGAGCAGAGGCCGTTGGACAGTTTCTCCGGCAACATCGGAATCACTGTGCCGACAAGATAAGTGGAGTTGCCGCGGCGCTGGGCTTCGGCGTCGAGCGCGGTGCCGGGCTTCACATAGGCCGAAACGTCGGCGATGTGGATGCCGATGCGAATGTCGCCATTGGCCTCCGTCTCGATGGACAGCGCGTCGTCAAAGTCCTTCGCGTCGTCAGGATCGATCGTGAACGTCGGGATGTTGCGGTAGTCTTTGCGGCCGGCGAGCTCGGCGGATTGAACTGTGTCGGGCAGGGAGGCGACTTCCTTCTCAACGTTGGCGGGGAAGGTGGGATCGAGTTTGAACTTGTGATAAACACCGGCCAGCTCCGCACGAGGTTCGAAGGTTTTGCCGAGGCGCTCGATGATGGTGCCTTGGATCAACTGGCTGCGTTGCGTCCACGGAGCCAACCGCACGACGACCTTGTCGCCGGCTTCGGGAATCGGATCGAGGCGCGACTTAGCGGGATCGGCCACGGCGACCTCGTGGAAAAAGCGGGGATCGTCGGGCTTAACGTAATAGGAGCTGCGGACCTTTTGCAGGTTGCCCACGACGGTGTCGCGCGGACGATCGAGAACTTGGAGCACGCGTCCGGTGCGCTCAGTGCCGCGGCCATCGCGTCGATGATGAATGCCGGGGTTTACGAAAATCTCCACCGTGTCGCCATGGAGCGCGATGCCGGTGTCGTCGGGAAAAATCTGGATCGGTTCCGGCGAGGGACCTGGACCGACGGGCCGTGCGGGGACGACGTAGGCCGAACCGCCGGCACGGAATTGGATGCGACCGGTGAGCGTCTCGCCGCCTTGGTTGCTGTCGGGTGAACGTTGATCGCGCTCACGGCTTGAGTTGCCTCGTTGGTCATTCCGACCGTTGCCGCGGTCTGCACGACTTGGGCTCGGCTTGAGGTGCGACGTCGAACCCGGGAGCGTGATGCGATCGCCGTTGACGAGGGAAAGCTCGCCGCGCCCGAGGAGCGTGCGGATCTCGTGGGCGAGTTGCGGGCGAAGTTTTTTGTTGAGGCCGAGGGCCTTCGAGAGGTCGAGAATCGTGCCGGGCCGGTAGCCGGGCTGACGTAGAATTTCCAGAAGCGGTTCGCGGAATTTCATGTCTGAAAAAGAGGATAACCAAAACCTCGGAGGGTCCGAGTTTTGCAGTGGAAAAGAGGCAACGCCACGGGTTAGGATGCGGCGATGAAAATCGTCCAAGTCGCCAGCGAATTGTTCCCTTATATCAAAACAGGTGGACTGGCGGATGCGGTGAGCGCGCTCTCGGCGACCTTGGCCGAGCGTGGGCACGAGGTCGCGGTGTTTCTTCCCGGCTATCGCGCGGCGGTCGATCACCCACTGGCCGCGAACGCAAAACGCACGTCGGGTCTGCGCATCGAGATGGGCGACGTCTTCATGACGGGGGAAGTCCGTTCGTTTTCACCGGCGCCCAACCTCACGATTTATCTGGTGTGTCGCGAAGAGTTTTTTGATCGCCGCAGTCCTTACGGAACTCCCGAACGAGACTACGAGGACAACCATCATCGTTTCATTTTCTTCTGCAAAGGCGTGGTGGAATCCATGCGCTTTTTGGAACTGCGTGCCGATGTGATTCACGGCCATGACTGGCAGTGCGGCTTGTTGCCGCTGTTATTGCGTCATGCCGAACAACGCTACGGGATCACGTTGGCGATGAAGACGGTGTTCACGATTCATAACATCGCCTTTCAGGGCATCTTTCCGATGCGATCTTTCTACCGGACCAATTTACCCGACGAACTCATGGGGATCGATGGCGTCGAGTTCTACGGACAGATGAGCATGATGAAGGCGGGCATTCTTTTTTCAGACCGTGTGACGACGGTGAGTCCGCGCTACGCCCGTGAAATCCAGACGGCGGAGTTCGGTTGCGGACTCGAAGGCGTCGTGAGCACGCGCTCCGATGATTTGGTTGGATTGATCAACGGTATCGATGCGGACGT
>JBEVND010000246.1:0-9449 GCA_040508285.1 Rariglobus sp.
TGCAGTCGTGGCGTAGGGCAATTGGTAATACGAACGCAGCAGGTGCCAGTCGGCGCCCTTGAGTTCGTCGGTGGTGCCCAGTTGCCAGATGGGGCCGGTCGGCGCGTCGGACTTGGTCTTGCCCCTGGCGAACGCGGCGGTGAGGTCCTTGCGCAGGCCGCCGGCGAGCGTGTTGGAGAGCACGCCCTGGCTCGACGTGCTGAGGTCGTGAAAACGCTGCTGGAGGAACGTCGCCGGAAACGGCGTGCCGCCGGAGGTGAGTGGCAGTTGGCGCGGCGAGACGATTTTGCGAATCTCCGCGCGCAGCGACGAGGTGGACGGACCTTCGAGATCGGCGGAGGCCAAGGCCGCCGGCGCGTTGGCCATCAGTTCGACACCGGCGCGGGCGGGCACGCGGTAGCGCAGGCGTTTTTCGGCGACATCCGTGGCGTCGATGGAGCTCTCGGTCTCCACAAGATTGGCGCGTGCCTTGATGCCCTCGTCGCCGACCCACCATGCGTAGCGACCGATGGACGGCGTGCTGCCGGTGCCCAGCCCCGGCACGAGCTCGGACGCAATCGTGATCGTTTTAAGCGGCGCGGCCACGTAGCCGGTTTCGCCCAAACCACCGGTCGCGGTGGTGCCGACCGTGCCGGGACCGACGAGCAAGCGGGCCGTTTCCCCTCCGATGGTAACGTTGGTGGAAAGCGCGGTCGCCCCCGAGAGATTCGCGATGGCCTGGTTGGGCTTGCGCGCGGGATCGCCCGTCGCGGACGAGATGCTGCCGTCGGCGTTGCTGGTGACCGCAACGTTTTCGTTGCCACTCACGAGCCAGTTGAGGAAACGCGGCTCGCTGCGGTCACCCGTAGAGGCCCTGGCATTGCCCCACGCACCGACCCAATGGCGGGAGCCGTTCACAGGAACGCTTTGGCTGTTGTTGGTGCCGTCGCCGAGGCTGGCAGGCACCGTCACACGCTGGTCGGGACCGGTGAACGTTTGCAACTGGCCGAGCGCGAGATTGAGCGCGAGCAAGGCGTTGGCACGCGCCTGTGCGACCTTCAACGAGTTGTCCGCGACCTGCGTTTCGACACGCGTGAGCGACGACAGCGAGACCAAGAGCAGCACCAGAAACGCGAGCAGCGTGATCGTGATCAGGAGCGCGAAGCCCCGCCGGGATCGGGGCGCGGTGCAGGAAGATTTACGTGGGGTCATGGGAACGAGACGTTGTTCGCGAGGGGTTCGCGGCCCTGTTTTCCGGAGCTGGATCGACGATTCACGGGCCGGGCATCGTCGCGGTGGAACGTCCCCATCAACGCGCCGCCGTGGAAAACCCTCAACGCCCCGCCCATGCCATTAATGGCATTCTGCCGACCTTCGTCGTGAAAGCGTTTCGTGGATAATGACTGGCGCTATGATACCCCTAAAACCCCTAGGTTGTCAGTGCAGGCCGGGCCTTTTTGCGCTCGCTGTTCTCGTTATCGTTTCGCTCACCTCCTCCCTCCACGCCGCTCGCGGCCGTCCCTACATTAACGCGGCCAAGACCACGTTCGTCGCCGATAATGGCCAGTTGATTCGTGGCGCGATCATCAGCACGGAGACCGGTAACGTGCCGACGCTCGCCGCGGTGCAGGCGATCAAAAACCAAGGGCTCAACGCCATCCACTGCTACGCCGAGCGCAGCGACTACGGCTACGCGGCGGGCGCAAAAAAACTAGCGCTCGACGCCGTCGTGCAGATGACGCGAGACAACGGCCTTTACCTCGTCATCACCATCGGCGGCGGCGGCGTGAACAAATCGTTCATCGACGATTTTTGGACGTTCTATGCACCGCTCTATAAAAACGAGACGCACGTCATCTACGAAATCCAGAACGAGCCCGTGGTTCGTGCGCCCGTCTCCGCGAGCGTGATCGCGATGGAGAAGGACGCCTACAACATCATTCGCTACCACGCGCCCAACACGCCGGTGCTGCTGATGAGTTATACGATTTTCCAAAACTCCGCCGGTGTGCTCGCCGACATCGCCGCGCTCAGTTCGGTGGTGAACTGGAACAACGCCGCCATCGCGTTCCACGGTTACGGCGAAAACGGCGCCGCCGGCACCCGCGCCTGTCTCGTCGCCGTGCTAGCGGCCGGCTACCCCTGTTTCCAAACGGAGTTCTACCGCTGGCCTTGGGGCACGGGCGACTTCGACCTCGTGGACGACCCCTCGCTCTGCCAGGACGTCGACCAGACCGGCGACCTCGAGCGCCTCGGCGTTTCCTGGCTCAGTTTCCTCCCGTTAGGCAAAGTCACCATCAACGCACGCTATCGCGATCGCCTCGCCAACGGCGGCGTCACGTGGACGCCGGACTTCGGCAGCTGGCCCGCCGCGAACCGCAGCGTCTACGGCAACGGCGGCGAACCGCGCGCGATCCGCTCGACCGCCACCACGCGCATTGAGGCCGAGGATTTCGACAACGGGGGCCAGGGCGTTTCCTATAACGACAACAGCACCGGCAACGCGGGCGGCGCATATCGCAGCACCGATGTCGACGTGCAAACCTGCACCGACGCTGGCGGCGGTTACAACCTCGGCTGGATCGTCGGCGGCGAATGGCTCGAATACACCACGCTCGTCGCCAACGCGGGCCGCTACACGATCAACGTGCGCGTCTCCTCCAATCTCGCGACCAGCAAGCTCCGCCTGAAGCTCGCCGGCGTCGATCTCACCGGCGAATGGACTGTGCCCAACACGGGCGCCTACACCACGTGGACGACGCTTTCGAAAACGGTCGACCTCACGCCCGGCCAGCAGCTGCTCCGCCTCGAAGTCGTCGCCTCGGGTTTTAACATCAACTACATCGAGTTCGTGCCCGTTACCGCCGGCGCGATCACCAACGGCACCTACAAGATCCTGAATCGAAACGGCTCGAAGGCCATGGATGTCATCGGTGCCTCCACCGCTAACGGCGCGAAGATCCAGCAATGGGGCTACTCCGCCACGGCCAACCAGAAGTGGGTTCTCACCCACCGCGGCGCCAACCAATACACGATCACCAGCTCGCAGACCGGCAAGGCCATCGATCAGGCGGCCGGCCAGATCCTGAGCGGTGATTTCCTCCAGATGTATAACCTCAATTCGTCGTCGGCGAACCAGCGCTGGATTCCCGTGGCGACGAGCGGCGGCTACTTCAAGCTCGTGTCCGCCAACACCGGACTCGTGATGGAAGTGAACGGCGCCTCCACCGCCAACGGCGCGCTCATCTACCAGAAGGAATACGCCGGCGGCACGCACCAGCAGTGGTTGATCGGCGCACCTTGAGCGGGCTTTACCAGCCATGTTGAAACCCCGGAGCGCCGTGCTCGTGATCGGCAGCGTCCTCGTCGCCTCGGCGGCGTGGACGTTGCGCGACTCCGCGCGCGCTCCGGTTCCTCAGAAGGCGTCCGAACCTTCTCCCGCGTCGCGGCAAAATCAGACGATCTCCGTTGTGCAAACTGCCATGACCGAATCCGCGGAAATTCCCGTTTTCGCAAAAGCGATCGAAGAACTGGGCGAAATGCCCACGACCGAGGATCGTCAGGCCGCCCGCACCAACACCCTGTCCGCCTGGGCCGAAACCGATCCGCGAGCGGCATTCCTGTATCTCACCCGACACGGCTCGGGCCAGGCAGACACCTATCTTTCCCACGTCTACTTCCGCCAGTGGGCGGCTCGTGATTTCACCGCCGCGTTCGATCATGCAGAACGCCAGCCAACCGGCGCCCCTCGCGAGGAATTGTTCGGCGCGCTCGCGCTCCTCGTCGTGCGTGCCAACCCAGCCGAGGCCGCGGCGATGACCGAACAGGACATGAGGCCCGGTCCTGTGCGCACGGAAACGGCGATCTCGATTCTGCACCAGTGGGCGCTCGCCGACCTTGAGCGGGCTGCCTCGTGGGCGACCACGTTTCCCGAAGGTCCCGAACGCGAACGCGCGCTCCGTGAAATCGACGGACTTGTCGCCAGTTTCCCAATACAGACCTCGGCTCCGCTCAAACCCTGAGCGGACATTTTTTCCAGCCTCTCCCCCACCCCTTCATGTTCGATCTGTCCAAGCCGTGCCTGCGGCTCGCGTTGCTGCTCGGCGTCGTATTGTTCGCCCATGAGGCCCAAGCCGCCCGCGGACGGCCCTACATCAACGCCGCTCGCACCACCTTTGTAGGCGACAACGGCCAGCTTCTCCGCGGCGCGATCATCAGCACCGAAACAGGCGCGGTCCCCTCGCTCTCCAGCGTGCAGGGCATCAAGAACGTCGGCCTCAACGCCATTCACTGCTATGCCGAGCGCTGGGACTACGGTTACTCCGCCGGTGCCAAGGTGGCCGCGGTGGATACCGCCGTGAAGCTGACCCGCGACAACGGTCTCTACCTCGTGCTCACCGTCGGCAACGGCGGCGTCAACGCGTCCTTCAACGCCGCGTTTTGGAACTTCTACGCGCCGCGCTACGCCAATGAAACCCACGTGATCTACGAAATCCAAAACGAACCGGCCGCCGGCAGTCCGCCCTACTCCGGCTCGAGCGCGGTGATGAATCTGCAGATCGCCGCCTACAATATCATCCGCGCCGCCGCGCCCGCGACGCCTGTGTTATTCATGAGCTATTCCAGTTTCGAAAATGGCAACGGCGTGCTCACCGACATCGCCACGCTCGATACCCTCAGCGCCGCCGCAAACAAGCCCATCAACTGGAACAACGCCGGGATCGCCTTCCATGGTTACGGTGAGAAAGGCCCCGCTGCCATCCGCGCGTGCCTCGAGGTCGTGCTCGACGCTGGCTACGCCTGCATGCAGACCGAGTTCTATCGCTGGCCGTGGGGCCTCGGCGACTTCGCCCTCGCCGCCGGTCCATCGCTCTATCAGGACGTGGACGAAACCGGCGACCTCGAGCGCCTTGGAGTTTCCTGGCTTAGCTTCCTCACCCTCAGCCGCGTTAACGACGACGCGCGTTTCAAAACGCGACTGAACAACGGCGGCGTCGTGTGGGCGCCCGACTTCGGTTCCTGGCCCGTGCCGGGACGCTCCGTGTATGGCAACAGCGGCGAACCTCGCACCGCCACGCGCACCACCACCGTCCGTATCCAAGCGGAGGATTTCGACAACGGCGGGCAAGGTGTCGCCTACAACGACATCACCACAACCAACTCCGGCGGCATTTACCGCACCACCGAAGGCGTCGACATCCAGGCCACTGGCGACTCCGGCGGCGGCTACAACATCGGGTGGGTATCCACCGGTGAATGGCTCGAATACACCACGATCATTCGCGACGCCGGGCTCTACACGATCAGCCTCCGCGTCGCCTCGCCGCAGGCCAGCAACAGTGTGCGCGTGGCGTTCGGCGGGATCGACGTCACCGGCGCATGGACGTTCGGCGGGACCGGCGCGAACCAGACTTGGACCACGATCACAAAAACCGTGAGCCTTGTTCCCGGACAGCAACGCCTGCGGCTCACGGCGCTCACCTCCGCCTTTAACCTCAACTGGATCGAGATCGCACCGGCCGCTTCCGGCACCATCGCCAACGGCACCTATCGCATCCTCGCGCGCTTCACGGGCAAGGCCGTCAACGTAGTCGACGCGTCCACGGCCAACGGCGCCAAGCTCGAACAACTCACCTACACCGCCGCGAACAACCAGCGATGGACCTTCACTCACCGCGGCGCCAACCACTACACACTCGCCAGCGTGCAGTCCGGCAAAGGCATCGACGTAGCCGCCGGCAACTCGCTCAGCGGTGACACGCTCAGCATGTGGGGCGTCTCCGGCGCCGGCTCCGACGGACAACGCTGGATACCGACCGCCACCGAGTCCGGCCATTACAAGCTGATCAACGCCCGCACCGGACTCGCCATGGAAATCACCGGCGCGTCCACATCCGACGCCGCGCGCGTCGCGGTAAGCGAATATGATTCCGGCCCCCATCAGCAATGGGCCATCGCCGAGCCGGTGCTGGTCTCGATCGCAGCGACCGACGCGGACGCCGGCGGCATCGCGGGCAACACCGGCCGTCTCACCGTTACACGCGACGTCATCCAGTCCACCTCGCTCGCCGTCCCGCTTTCGCGCAGCGGCACCGCGATTTCCGGCACGGACTTTGTCGCCATCCCCGCCAGCATCACGATCCCGGCCAACGCAAGTAGCGTCGCGTTCACCGTATCCACGATCTCAGGACAGTTTCCCTTGGAAAACAAAACCCTGATCGTTTCGCCGTCGGCCAGCGCCAATTATGGACCCGGCGCGCAGTCCTCCGCCACCGTGACGATCCGCGCCCGCGACGCCTTCGCGCAATGGGCCGCCGACAACCTCACGACCGCAGAGCAGGCCAACTCCGCGTTTTCTTCCGCGACCGCCACGCCCTTCGCCGACGGCGTCCCGAATCTTCTCCGCGCCGCGCTCAATATCGGCCGCACCTCCGCAGCCACCTCGTCGTTGCCCGTCACTACACCGGCCGGCGATTATCTCACCCTCACCTATCGTCAGCTCTCCGGCGGCCAAGGCACGCCCGGCATCACTTACACGGTTGGCGGCCTCTCCTACGTGGTCGAAGTCTGCACCGACCTTGCCACCAACACATGGCAATCCGGCGCGTCGATCATCGAGACCGTCGGCGCACCGCAGACGATTGATGCCGCCACGCAACTCGTAACCGTGCGCTTTAAGACTCCGCTGGCCGGACAACCACGCATGTTTATTCGCCTGCGGGTAAACCGCACCGAATAGGCCGACTGCTCGATAGGATCGCGCCGGGTCAACAGAAAGGAGTGTCGGTTTTCCTTCCTCCGCGCCTGAGCCTGCGATCCGGTGACAGGATTTTCTCCGCTCCTGTTAAAAAAACGAGCAAACCCCTCGTGGCGCTCAGGCGATCTCCAATTCCGCGGACACGGCCGCGTCCTTGGTTTTCACCTTGTTCGAGACTAATGTGCGGGCGGTTTTGCCGAGCTGCCAAAACCCATCGAGCAGGATGCGCCGCGGCACCTCGGGAATGCCAAATTCACCGCGTGCCAGCATGCCCGCCAAGAAATCTCCCGCGGCGCGACCCACGTCGTGCGACGTTTCAAAAACGCCCGCGTGCTCCACGTTGGATTCCTGCAAGCTGGGCGACACGTAAGCGATGTCCTCGGGCACGCGGTAACCGGCCTCGGTGAGCCAGTCAAGGATGTGTCGGTCGACGACCAGCACCGCATCGGGCCGGTGCGTTTTCACCCACTTGAGGAAAATCTCGCGATTAGCCTCGGAGAACGTGGTCGGCTTTTTCAACAACTGTAGAATCGGCAGCGCATCCCAGCGATCCGCGAACGGCGGCGTGCGATAGGCGGCCATCCACTGATCGTGCACGCGCTTGCTGATTTCGTCCCAGATCACAAAGCCGGGACGTCGATAACCCAGTTGGTAAAGCTGCCGCATGCAGAGCTGCATGTTCTCGTAATGAGAAGTCGTCACGCGATGCACCGCGGGCTTCGCCAGCGTGTAGCCAAACGTGACCGCCGCAAAATTCTCCAGCGATAAACTGATGCGTCCGCTTGTCGAGGGCAGCGGACACACCAGGACGCCGCGAATGCCCCGGCTCTGTAGAATCTGCGCAAGGCGGCGCCCGTTCATCCTCGGTTCACGCAGCCAGAAATCTTCCAGCAAATACCCGTGTCGGGCCAAGGCCTCGGCCGCGCCGAGTCGGTAAAGGTTGAACGACTCTACCCGCCAGCCCTCGCGCTCCGGGAAATCGGTAATCCAAGCCACGGTCCCGTGATAAAGCGAAGGCCGCGACGAGATACGATACGTGCTGAGCGCCGACAGCATGGGATCGGGCATGTAGCCCATTTCCTTGGCGATCGTCTGCACCCGTTCCAAGGTATCGGGACGCACGCGCGGATCGTTCTTCATGGCTCGCGCGGCGGTGGTCAGATGGACCCCCGCTTTGATCGCGACATCCCTGAGGACGACCCGTTTTTCTTTCATGCCTCCGAGGGTATGACCCGTCGGGGGCGGCACGGCAACCTCTTGCGCAACAAGCCGCACAATCCCGGCGCGCTCTCGCCGGGACTGTGCGGAAAGGTAACCGCTGGGGCGTGCGCTCACACGCGACGGCGCTTGCCCAGGGTCACATAGCCGAGGGCGGCCAGACCGATCAACATGGCCGCGGTGGAGGGCTCGGGAATGGCCGAGACGAGCAGCTGAATGCTGTTGGCGTTATGGATCAGGCTGGCGTTGTAGGCACTGAGGCCCGTGCCGAGGACCCATTGGCCGTCGTAAAGACCGTCGAACGTAGCGATCGTGTAGAGGCCAGGTGCGATCGAGGAACCGGTCACCGAGAAGTTGACCGTGTTGTTGTTGAAGTGGACGCGGGACGTCAGGTCGGAGCCCAAGCCAGTGAACGCGAGGCTCTCGACGATGTTAAGATTGGCGTTGAGATTGAGCGCGATGATCGAGCCGGCCTCAAACGTCGCCGAGCCAGTGGTGCCAGCGAGGTTGAAAGTGAGCGCGGCGCCGTTGGAGATGGCCACGTTGGCATCGGTGACATCACCCGGAGCGACCGTGGTTCCACTTCCAAACAGGATGCTGTTCGAACCGCCAGGAGCGACGATGCCGGTGCCTCCAAACACCGCCGCCACGTTTCCGGTGACGGCCACCGGCGAAAGCACACGCACCGATCCGGTGCCCGTGCCCGAACCGGAAACGTTGTTGATGAGCAAGGTTCCGGACTGGTGAACGGTGGAGCCCGAGTAAGTGTTGCTGCCGGAAAGTCGGATGATGCCGTTGCTGGTATTGGAAGTGTAAACCGAGATGCCCGTCCGGCCGATCGTTCCGTCGGAGATGGCGCCGCTGACATTGAAATTGGTCACTGCGGTCGTGTGGGAACTCTGAAGCACCAATTGATTCTGGTCCCCATAGTTGCCGCTGGCCTCGGTGCCCGAAAGACTGCCGCTGATGTCGCCAGTCAGGTTGAGCGTGGAGGTGTTGTGAACCCTGAAAAGGTAAATATTGTTAACGCCGCCGTTGGTGGCGCGCTGAAGCGTGAGCGTGCCCCCGATGGTGGAATTCGAGCCGTTGTCGTTGATGAGAAGTCCGTTGTCACCCACAGTCGCGCCCGCAGTGCCGCTACTATAACCAAGACGAAGGGTAATCGCCTCGTTGGTATTGACGTTATTCGCGAGATGGAGCTGCGGAAACTGGCCGCTGTCGCCGCGGCTGACCACCGTGTCGCTGCCCGTCCCCGTGGCGCCAAGCGCGTTGGCCGAACGGATGGTAAGGTTGCCGTTGGTCAACGTGGTTAGCCCGGTATAGATATTGTTGCCCGACAGCGTGAGGGTGCGATTGCCTCCGCTGAAGATAAAACCTTGGCTGCCTGCAAGCGTGGCTGAAATAGTGGCATTGCCACTGATGGAGGGAGTAGCGCTCATTCCCGTGGGAATGCCTGTGCCGGAGGGCACCGTGGTGCCACTAAGGGTGAGGACGC
>JBEVND010000259.1:0-8551 GCA_040508285.1 Rariglobus sp.
AGCCTGTCCCTTCGACTCCCGCGAGCCTCCGGCCGCGGGAGTTTTTTTGCCCGAATCCGGAGCACGCCCTTGCAACCGACGCCTAAACGGCGTTTCTAGAACCAATTCATCACCATGCAATCGTCCGAGTTTACACCCACTCCTCGCTTCGACGACCAGCCCGAGCTGGGCGACATCAAGATCAACCACACGGTCGTCGCTAGCATCGTCCGCCTCGCCGCACTCCAGATTCCTGGCGTCGCCGGCGTGGGCGGAGGTATCGTCGACGGCATCAGCGAACTCTTCGCCAAACGCCGTGAGTCTGACCACCGCGGCGTTAAGGTTAACGAGACCGACGAGGAAACTTACGCGATCGAGCTCCGTATCGTGATCAACTACGGCTCCGAAATCGGCAAAACCGCCTACGAGGTCCAACTCGCGGTTCGCAAGCAGGTCATTGCCATGACCGGCAAGAATGTGGCGAAGGTCGACGTTATCATTGAAGGCGTGCGCCTCCCAGGCGATCTAAACGCCGGCCAAGACAAAGCCGACGATCTCTGGCCCGACGCGCCTGCGACCGACTAACTCCTTCGCTTTCATCGCAATGGCTTGGGATCTCCTCCACTTCACCTCCCTGCAATACGCGTTTATCTGGAGCGCCCTTGCGCTCTTGGTGCTGCTACTCGTTCTGCGCCCGCCCGCAACGCTCACGCTCATCTCGGATGACAAGGGCCGTTTGCTCATCTCCCGCCATGCGCTGAATCGCCTGATCGAAACCTGCTGTGAACAACTTCGCGGCGTGGCCTCGGCCCGTGCGTCGGTCTGTCGCCGCAGCGGTAAATTTGCAGTCACGATTCGCCTCAAAGTCCGTCCCAACGCCAAACTGGATGCCATCCAAGGCTATCTCACTCAGGAGGTAGGCGATATTTTCCGCGAGAATCTGGGCATCGGTGAAATGGGTCGGGTCGAGGTCAAGGTGGTCGGGGTCACTCCTGAACCCGCCACCTTCTAAACCGCTCGAGTAAGCCCTCGTGTTAGACGGGACGGGTGAGCGCAACATCGCTCCACTCGCCCATTACGCGACTTTCGACTTTCCAGCTGGGCACCGCGTCGGCGAACACCTGACGCACCTTCTCCAGCTCGATCGCGAGAATTCCGCTCAGCACCAGAGAGCCGCCCGCAGCAACTGAGCCGATGAGTTCGTTTACGAAACGCATCAGCACGTCTGCCTGGATGTTGGCCAAGACGACTTCGGCTTGGCGACCGTCTGCCAGCCCGCTGACCAAGTCGCCGGTGAAGAACTCCACGGCGCCCGTAAGCCCATTTAACGCAGCGTTTTCTTCACTGACGCGCACGGCCTCCGGATCGTTGTCAAAACCGGCGACTTGCTTGAATCCCAGCTTCGCAGCCGAAAGCGCGAGGATGCCTGAGCCGCAGCCTGCATCGATCACGCGCCAGTCGGCGATGCGATCTCCGGCCTTTTCTGCCAACACCACCAAACGCTCGCAGCACAAGCGCGTCGTTTCGTGATTGCCGGTGCCAAACGCCAGACCTGGGTCCAACCAGATAACCACTTCGCCGGCCGCTGGTTTAAAGTTCTCACGCTCCCACACCGGCACCCAGTGCAAGCGGCCAAATTGCGACGCTTTGAAATGCGCCTTGTAGCTATCGCGCCAGTCTTGATCAGGGAGCAAACGCACCTCGGGCGCCGTCGGGTTAACGCCGGCCGTCGCCAGCAGCGGCTGCAATTCGCTCCAGCGTGACTGCGCCTCGTTTTCCTCGACGAAAATACCGAGGAGCCACGCTTTTTTGATGATTACGTCCTGCAGCAGGCTCCAACCCTCCACACCCAGTTCCAGCAACACGTCGTCGATCGCGTCGACAGACTCAAACGGCACCTCGGTCTTGCTCTCGTATAGGCTCATAAGCGCGCAGCGTCCGCCCCGGTCGCGCCCGAGGCAAACGCTTTCTCTCACTCCGGCACCGCTCGCGAACCCGATACGAGGGTGGCAACCGCGACTCCCGCCAACTCCGCCGCCACGTCCGCCAATTTCGGTTCATCGGCGGACTTTGTCCGTGGGTGCCCATTAGCCACGGCTTGGCCGCCTCCACACGCACCGGCAGCGGCAGGTTTTCTAATCCCAAACGGCAGCAAGCCCAACATCGCGCATCTCAACCGAGGCAAGTTGACCGGTTTCATCACGTTCGCGCCGGGCCCACTCACACCTCGTGTCTGCCCGTGGGTTGCTCCACTGCGACTGCTTCCACGCTCGATAGATTGCGTGTGGCCCACATCACCGCGGCCAGCACGGCAAAGAGCGCGCCCGTTCCCGCCAACAGGGCGAAGTCCTCCATCTGCAGCACGAAATACAGATAACCATACACGCCGCCCAACATCGCACCGACCAGCCAAGCCCTTCTCCCGCCCCGCAGAATCCGGCGCGCATACAATGCGATCAACACCGTCGATGCCGTCGCGGCCAGCCCGTAGGACAAACCGAAGCTCAAGAACTCCGCGAGCGCCAGCAGCCCGAGGTAGAACAGGCACAACGCCCCGCCTACCAACAGGTAGTTGAGGCACCCGAGACGCAGGCGCGTCACCGCTTCGAATATGAAAAACGTCGTGAACACCAACGTGATGAACAACACGCCGTATTTGATCGCCCGCTCCACGGTGCGATACGCGTTCACGGGCTGCATCAGGTTCACGCCGAAACTGGAGTCCTCGATCTTCGAAACCGAGGGCTGCCCATCGCCGCCGTCCACCCACTGCTGCGGAAAACTGCGTCCGTAATAACTCACCCGCCACAACGCCTTGAATCCTTCCGGCCCCACTTCGCGCTCCGTCGGCAAATATGCACCGTCAAAGCTCGGATCCGCCCACGGCGACGTCAGCTTGACCTCGGTCTGACGACCGAGCGGCAGAAACTGAAGTCCCCCGCTCCCATTAAGTGCGAGTTGCAGGGAAAACTCACGGCCCTCGCCCTCCGTCAACTTGACCACCGCATGCACGCCCGCGCCCATGTCCGCAAACCGCGCGCCCGGTTGCAGCGCCTTCGCCTCTCCGCCCCACTGAAGCGAAAGATCCTCCTGCGTTCCGCGCAGATCGCTGATCACGAAACACACGCGCGCCTGCTCCCACTGCGGCTGAACTCCGCGCAGTCCGATAAAATCAAACGTCGGCGCGGCAAATTTTCCCGAGATCGCCAGCTTCGCCGCATACACCGGCGTTTCATAGATGCCGCGCTTCCGGATCGAGGACGTCACGGCCCCCTCCACCACCAACTGCTCCGGCAGGAACACCGCCTCGCCGCGCTGCTCACGATCGACGCGCACTTCCGAACGCCGGCCTTCGATCAACCGTGTTTCCATTCCTTCCACCTTATAAGTGTAGGGCACGACCAAGACCGGTCCCGCCACGCGTTGCGTGCCGCCCCACGTGCTCGTGATCGACTCCACCGCTTCGTAGTATCGCGACTGCCGCTCATGCAGTGTCGACTGCACCATCCCAAGCGGGATGAACAACAACAGACCGATAAGGGCCACGCCCATCACCTTAAACAAAAGCGCCCGTCGCTGAAACCAGCCGCGCACGCCCGACATCACTGACGAAGAATCCAAGTTCATCCCGTGATTCTGCCGTTCCAACATGAAGCCCGTGTGAAGCCGGCATGAAATCGCCGCGAAAAAACCCCGCACCTCCGTCCCCGCGCTTGTCTCCACCCATGTCGTCCGTGCCCGCGAACTCCGTGCGTCGGTCGCTCGAAGATCGCCTGCCGAAGCGTGCGCCCCCGTTTACACTTCGCGCTACGACGGCAGTCGCAGCGAGTAACCTTCGCCGCGATGCGTCTGGATAAAATCAGCCTCCGGCGCGATCGCCCGAAGTTTCCCGCGCAGCGTCTTGATATGGGCGTCCACCGTGCGATCGAGACTCGCGCCCGGATCTTCCCACGCCTGGGTCATCAACTCATCACGCGACCACACGCGACCTGGCCGCGATTTCAACACCACCAGCAAACGAAATTCGTAGCGCGCCAACTCCAGTTTAACTCCGCGAAACCACGCGCATTTCGCATCCTCGTCGATCTCGAGTGGCGACCCATTTCCCTTCGCCGCTGCCGGCGCCGACATCGTAACCGGCACGACAGGCGTTGCCGCCGATACAGCAACTGTCCCACCGACCGCACTTGTGACTGAGCTCATCTCCGCATTCGACTCGGGCTTTACAGTCGTTCTCCGCAAAATCGCGCGCACCCGCGCCGTGACTTCGCGCGGGCTAAACGGCTTCGTCACATAGTCGTCTCCGCCTAGTTCGAGTCCGACCACACGATCGATTTCGCTGGAACGCGCGGTAAGAAAAAGCACCGGCACTGCGTGACGCGCGCGCAACTCACGACACAGGTCAAACCCGCTGATATCCGGCAAACCCACATCCAGAATCACCAGCGCAAACGCCTCGCTCCCGACCGCCCCCTCAAGCGCCGCCCGACCTTCACGCCCCGTCGCGCGCCACTCGGGCGCGAAGCCTTCGGTGCGTAGCGCATACACGAGCGTATCCGCGATGGCCGGCTCGTCTTCGATTACGAGAATACGCGCCGAAGCGATCATGCGGAAAAACCCATGGCGATCAGGCGTCGAGACCGGTGCCTTCGTCGAGACCGAGGTGGAGATTCATACACTGAATCGCCGCGCCCGACGCACCTTTGCCCAAGTTATCGAGGCGCGCCACGATCACCGCCTGGTCCGCGTGACCGAACACCGCGAGGTCGCAGCGGTTCGTGCCGTTGCATGCCTGCACATCGAGGAAGCCACCATCGAGCACGCCTTCGTCGCCGAAGGGCAGCACGCGAATGAATTTCTCGCCCGCATACGTCTCCGCTAAAGCGTGGTGCAGCGCCTGTGGTGTTGGCGCAACCGGCAGGTGGCGCAACGAAAGCGGCACCGTGACCGACAATCCTTTATAAAAATTACCCACGATCGGCGTGAAGATCGGCGTCACTTGGAGACCGGTGTGCACGCGCATTTCCGGCAGATGTTTGTGCATCAAACCGAGCGCGTAAGGCCGCGGGCTTTTCAACGCCTCGGGCAACGGTGTCTGCTCATAGTCGGCGATCATCTTTTTGCCGCCGCCGCTGTAGCCCGTGATGGAAAAAGCCGACAACGCAAAATCCGCCGGCACCAACCCGCGCTGCACCAGCGGACGGATCGCCAGCGCAAACGCCGTTGCATGGCAGCCGGGATTGGCGATGCGTTTGCTCGTGCGGATCGCCGTGCGGTAATCCGCACCGAGCTCCGGCACGCCATAAACCCATGACGGATCAATCCGGTGCGCGGTCGATGCATCGATCACGCACGTTTTGGAGTTGGTCACCAACGCAGCCGATTCTTTCGACGCCGCATCAGGCAAACAAAGGAACGCCACGTCGGCCGCGTTCAGGCATGCCGCGCGTGCGCTCGCGTCCTTGCGTTTGGCTGGATCGATTTCGATCAGCTCCAATTCGGGACGCAGCGCCAGGCGCTCGTGAATCTGGAGACCGGTGGTGCCTTCCTGCCCGTCGACAAAGATCTTGGTTTTCATCGGAAAAACCAGTGTCGCTTCGCTCTTGATCCGCCGCAAGCGCATTGCCCGCCGCTCGCGGTGAAAAATGCTCCCACGCTTCGCTTGCAGGCCCGCCGTGCGCGTCCGTAAACTTTACGTTTTTCCTCAATGTCCGTCGCGCCCTCCGATCACGTTTCTTCTCCTTCACCTGAAGCCCCCGAGCCCGACGTGACTCCCGTCCCCGCGCCGCTTCTTTCCGAGGACGAGCACCTGCTTTCCTTCTGGCGCGAAGAAATGGAAGCCCGTCTCGAAGAACGCGCCACCCTTCGCGCCCGTCACCGCGATCAGTTGGAAGACGCGCTCGATCACCTCGAAGGCCTGCGCCAATCCGCCCGTGAACGCGCCCTCGACACGTCGTCCAACGACTTGGAAGCCGCCTTTGTTCCCGAAGCCGTCGACATCGCGCCCGTCGAGCGCCTTCCTGATCCGTTCACCTCCGACGAGATGGCGGCCTATCAATTCGCGCCACTCGATCTGCTCCGCGCACCCTCGCCCGCCGAACGCGCCTTCTCCAGCCCCGACGAACTCGAAACCGACAAACGTCTTCTCCAGGATTCGCTCGATAGTTTTGCCGTCGATGCGCTCGTCCACGACGCGATCGTCGGTCCGCGCATCACCCAGTTCCGCGTGCGCCCGGGTTTCGGCGTGCGCGTCGAAGCCATCGCCTCGCTGGAAAAGAACATCGCGCTTTCGATGTCGGCCAACGCCGTGCGTATCCAAGCCCCAATACCGGGCGAAAACTACGTCGGCATCGAGATCCCCAATCGCAACTCCGTCCCGCTCACGTTGCGTGGCTCGTTTGAGTCCAACGAATGGCGCAACACCACCGCCGAAATCCCGCTCATTCTCGGCGTCGATATCGCCGGCCGCCACGTGTTGTGCGACCTCGCTCGCGCGCCGCACGCACTCATCGCCGGCGCCACCGGCTCGGGCAAATCCGTCTGTATCAGCAATCTCATTCTCTCGCTCGTGTATCGGTTCCGTCCCGACGAGCTCGAGCTGATGTTGATCGACCCGAAGATCGTCGAATTCGCGATCTACCGCGACTTGCCGCACCTGATTCACCCGGTCGTCACCGAGCCGAAACAAGCTGTGCAGGCGCTCAAGTGGCTCGTGCGCGAAATGGAGCGCCGCTACGAAATCCTCGCAGGCAAAAACGTCCGTAATCTCGCCGGCTATAACGCCAAGGCCACCACCGAGGGTTTTGCGAAATTGCCCTACATCGTCCTCGTGATCGACGAGCTCGCCGACCTCATGATGACCGCCTCGCAAGAGGTCGAAACGCCCATCGCGCGCCTCGCGCAGATGTCGCGCGCCGTCGGCATTCACACCGTTCTCGCGACGCAGCGTCCGTCGGTGAACGTCATCACCGGCATCATCAAAGCCAACTACCCGACGCGCATGGCGTTTCAGGTTTCCTCGCAAGTTGACTCGCGCACCATCCTCGACGGCAAAGGCGCCGAATCACTCCAAGGCCGCGGCGACATGCTTTACAGCCCGCCCGGTCTCGGTCGCTTGCAACGTCTCCAGGCTCCGTTCGTGGACGACGCCGAAATCGAACGCGTTGTCGGCTTCCTCAAGACGCAGGTCGCTCCGCGTTACCGCGTCGAACTCCGCGCCGAAGACGCGCCCGGACCTTCCGAAAGTGTGGACGGCGAGAGCATCAACGTCGGCGCCGATCCGATGATCAAGGAAGCCCTCGAAATCATCGCGTCCCACGGCCGCGCCAGCACGAGCTACCTCCAACGCCGACTGAAAATCGGCTACAACCGCGCCGCCTCGCTCATGGAGGAAATGGAGCAACGCCGCTACATCGGCCCGCAAGTCGGCAACAATCCGCGCGAGATCTACGTGCAACCCGGCGACATCCGCCTGGGCTAACATCGTTGGCCCGCGCTCTGTTCCGAACTCGTTCTCTCCCTCTTAATTCTCTCGTTTCTCCATCGTGTCCGCCGACGTCCTTACTCTCGAAAACTTGCTCGAACGCATCCGTCGCGACGGGATTCGCCGCACGTCCATCGCGTTGCGCAAACCGCCGATTCCGTCGCGTTTGCTGCAAGAGCTCGCCGCGCTGCCCGACGCGCCCGAGGCGTTGGAATTCGTTGCCTCGTATCCGCTCTCGCCAAGTCACCTGCTGGAAACGCTCGCAGCCAACGCACAACCCGCGGTGCTCGCGCACCTCGCGACCAATCCGCGCACGCCTCCGCATCTCGTCAGCCAGTTTGCCGCCCACGAACACGCGAGTGTGCGCGCTCAAGCCGCTTCGCATCCTCAACTGCCCGCGCGCGAACTCTTCATTCTCGCCACGGATTCGCAGACCGAGGTTCGCCGTTCACTGGCGGGCAACCCGTCTCTGCGCCTGCCGCATCAAGCCGCGCTCGTCGTCGACACCGATCCCGCCGTGCGTCTTCGCCTCGCGGCACAATCCGCGTTGCCCGCCGCCGCCGCGATCGTGCTCGGCTCCGATCCATGCGCGGTCGTTCGCGTGCACACCGTGGCGACCGTGAGTGCCGACGAAGACCTGCTGCTCGGCTGGGCCGCCGGTGACGAGGAGGACGTTCAACTTGCCCTGCTTCAGCGCAAAAACCTTCCAGCCGAGGTCGCACACACCTTGCTGCGTTCGCCGCACGCGTCGGTTCGCCGCCTCGCACGGGCCGACCTTGATCTCGACGATGTGGATTTGTTGTTACTCGCCACGCGCGGCGAAAGCGACGAACGCGCCTGGGTCGCCACTCGCCCGTCGCTTTCGCGCCCACTGCAAAGCTTGCTCGCCCGCGACACCGACGGCGACGTGCGCATCGCACTGGCCACCAATCCATCGCTCGACGAATCGATTGCCCGCTATTTCACGTCACTCGCCGAGGAAGCCGTGTGCGAGGCCCTCGCGAACAACCCCGCCGTGCCGTCCGACCTCGTCGAAGAGCTCGCCGCCACGCGCCAGCCCGCCGTGCTCGCCGCCTTGGCTTACCGCGA
>JBEVND010000272.1:0-10014 GCA_040508285.1 Rariglobus sp.
TTTATTTTAATCTTTTGTGAGCAGCCGGAGGGAGAACGAAAACGATCGAGATGAAGGAAAAAAGAGAGGCGGACCCCCATACGGAGATAAACTAAACCGGCATCGTCTGTGTTTCCACTCCCACCGCGACGCGCGTGCCCACGCTGTGCACCGTCGCATCGACCGGCAGAATGTGCGCGTTGCAGAAATCGCCGAATGATTCGCCCGCAGCGCGCTCGAGCGCGTAACGCTTGATGACCGGCGTGAGCAGTTGCAGCACTTCGTCGATCGTGACGCTCGCCGCGTAGAGCCGATTGAGACGCGTGCCGTTGTAGTGGGCACCCAGATACAGCGCATATTTTCCCGGTGCTTTTCCCACCAGAGCGATCTCTCCGAGAAACGGTCGCGCACATCCATTCGGGCAACCCGTCACCCGGAGGCTGATCGCATCGTCGCGCAGCCCGGCTTCTTCCAAGACTTCTTCAAACCGCGCCAGAATATCGGGAAGCACCCGCTCGCTCTCCGCCAGCGCCAGTCCGCACGTGGGCAACGACACGCACGACAGCGCATTCAGGCGCAACCGCGAACGCTGGTTGTCACGCGCGAGCCCGTGCGCCGCCAGAATCTCCGTGATGCGTTCCTTCGTCGCGTCGGTGACGCCGGAAATCGTGACATTCTGCGTCGGCGTGAGTCGGAAATCGCCCGTGTGGATTTTGGCGATTTCACGCAACGCCGTTTTCAAGCGCCAGGCGCCGTCGTCCTTGATGCGGCCGCTTAGGATATGTTGCCCGTAAAACCACGTGCCGTCCGTCCCGCGATGCCAGCCATGCGGATCTTCGATCGTCGTAAACGTGAACGCACGCGCCGGTTGGAACGCGATGCCCGCGCGGCGCTCGACCTCGGCTTTGATCCAGTCGATCCCGTGGTCGTTCACCGTGTATTTGAAACGCGCATGCTTGCGATTGGTGCGATCCCCGTGGTCGCGCTGCGTGAGCATCACTGCCTTGCCGATTTCGTTTACTTGATCGGGCGTAATAAAACCCACCACCTGCGCGAGCCGGGGAAACGTATCGAGATTCCCATGACTCATGCCCATGCCGCCGCCGAGGCACACATTGTAGCCGGTTAGCTGGCCGTTTTCGACGATGCCGATGAAGCCGAGGTCCTGCGAAAACACATCGATGTCATTCGAGGGCGGCACCGCGAAACCGACTTTGAATTTACGCGGGAGATACGTCTCCCCGTAGAGCGGCTCGACCTCGGGCTCGCCTCCATGCGCGAGTTCACCGTCGATCCATATTTCGTGGTAGGCGCGCGTTTTTGGCAGGGCAAATTCGCTGAACGCCCGCGCGTGATCGTAGACCGCCGCGTGTGCCGGCGACCGCTCGGGATTGGGTGCGGCCATCACGTTGCGGTTCACATCGCCACACGCCGCGATCGAATCGAGCAGCACTTTCCCCATGCCTTGAATGAGCGGACGCAGGCTGCCTTTAAGCACGCCGTGATATTGAAACGTCTGGCGCGTCGTGAGGCGTAGCGTGCCATTGGCAAAGGTATCAGCCAGTTCGTCGAGCATCAGCCACTGCTCAGACGTTGCGCGCCCACCGGGCAGTCGCACACGCAACATAAACGAAAATGCCTTTTCCAGATTCGCGCGCCGCCGCTCCGTGCGCAGGTCGCGGTCATCCTGCAGATAAAGACCATGAAACTTCGTGAGCTGCGAATTCCCCTCCGAAATCGCACCCGTGCTCGTGTCGGCTAGCTCTTCGGCAATGGTGCCGCGCAAGAAATTGGACGCGGATTTCAGGCCCTCGTTGGCGCTGAGCTTTTTGATGGTCGGTAGATTGCTTTCCATGGCGTGGCCAACTGAGGCCCGCCTCGCACAACGCTCAACTGACAACGTGCTGTATGACCCCGATAGGTGCCGATCTGTAGTAGATCGGCCACGAGCGGACGTTATTCGTCCGGCGGCCGATCTTCCGCAGGACGCGCATCCCAATTCGCCGGAAGATGATTCGGAAGGACCAAATAGTAGCACATGAACCAGCCGCTCTTGGACGGCCGGTAGAGCAGAAACGGAACGGTCAGCCCGATCACGCCCGCGACGGCAATCGTCCATGCCAGCGAAACCCCGGCCAGTGAGGACCCCACGATCCACGGTAATACCAACGCGAATACAGTGAACCCGTAGTTGAGCGTCACCGACCCAAGGAACGCCGCCTCGTCCTTGTCCCAACGCATGCCGCACTGCGGGCACGCATCTTTGATTTCGAAATAACTTCCCCTCTTGAAGAACGTGCCCTCACCGCAATTGGGACACCGCTGCGCCACTCCTCGCGCCACGATCTGCCCGCGCGTTACGCGCCGCGAGCCCGCCTTGGTATTCGAAATCTTCTCCATGCCGGCAACGTGGCCGCCTCACCGGAAAACTCAAAGCAACCGCCAACTGTAGTAGGCGGATCGTTTCACGACTGCCGTTTGCGTGGTTTTGCCCGACCCGTCTTGCCCGCGCACGCCGCGCAGTGTCCAAACAACGTCACTTCGCTGCCGAGGGCCTTAAACCCCGCCGGCAATGCACAAAGCGGCGCCACGTCCGGCGTAGGCCCGGGAAGATCGAACACCGAGCCGCACTCCACGCACACGAAATGCGGATGGTGCAGCGCCGCCGGTTTTTCGTAGCGCGGCGGATGTCCGGGAAACACCACCCGCATAAGCGCCTGCTCGTCCACCTGCTCCTGCAAGTTCCGAAACACCGTGCGCAGCCCCAGCCCGGGCTTGGCCTTGCACGCGATTGCCCACACCTCTTCTGCCGTGAGCGGGCCCTTGGCTGCGTCCAACACCGCCATGATCGCTGCTCGCTGGCGCGTGGAATGAATGCGTTTTTCAGGGGTGGGCATGTCCACCGGTAAACCCATGTCCGGCAGCCACGTCAACTGGCCACAAGTCCGGCTTAAGAGGATCAGCAGACCTGATTAATTTGGCAGTGCACTGCCATTTTTTATTGCACACCCCCAAGCTGCGCCCTCATCAACGCGCCGCATGAACCCGTCCCTTCGTCTGTCCGTCAGTCTCGCGCTTGCCTGCGCGACGACGTCTCTTTCAGCGCTCACCATCGATTTTTCCGATGTGAACACCTCCACGCCTCCGGCACAGACCTACTCGGGTCCTAACCACGGGGTGTTCTACAACGGCTCCGATTCTGCCGGCGGCTTCACCAGCGGCGGCGCTCACTTCGTCAACTACTACAACAGCGACTGGGGCTCTTGGTCCGGCTGGGCTTACTCCACCACCGCCGATTCGATCACTGCGGGCCACACCAACCAATTCAGCGCCTATCCCGGTGCGTTCACCACCGGCACGCCCTACGGCATTGCCTACGCTTCCGGCTACGACGGCCCAACCTCGATCGCCCTCCCCTCAGGCATCAACACCCCGCGGTCGCTCACCCTCACCAATACCACCTACGCCTACGATTCGATGGTCAACGGCGACAGCTTCGCCAAAAAATTTGGTGGCGCCTCCGGCAACGACGCCGACTGGTTCCTTCTCACCATCACCGGCAAGGATGCGTTTGAGGCCACTCTCGGCTCCGTCGAGTTCTACCTCGCCGACTTCCGCTTTGCCGACAACGGCCTCGACTACATCGTCTCCGATTGGACCGACATCGATCTCAGCGGACTGGGCACTGGTGTGCACACCCTGGAGTTCACCCTCACCTCCAGCGATAGCGGAGACTACGGCATGAACACGCCCGCTTACTTCGCCCTCGCCGGCCTCACCGCCGTGCCGGAGCCATCCGCCTTCGCCGCCCTCTCCGGTGCCGCCGCATTGGTCTGCGCTCTTAACCGTCGCCGTCGCCGTTCATGAAACACCTCCCCCCTCTCCTTTCGCTCCTCGCTTTCGCACCGTTCGCCCATGCCGGCCCGTATTCCGGCACGCCCGAAACCCCCGGTTCCGAAGCCATTCACATGAACGACTCCGCGTTCGTCGCCTGGGCCACCGGCGTATCCGAACTCGTGCGCGGCCCCGTCAACATCGCCAACCCCGGTCTTGGCTACGCCTCCTTTGGCACCGGCAACTCCGCGCTCGGCGCCCCCGGCGGTGACACCGAAGAAGACGTTTACGAGGTCGTCAGCCTGGGCGACGGCGGCTGGATCACCCTCACCTTTGACAAGCCCATTACCAACGGCGACGGCTGGGATTTCGCCGTCTTTGAAAACGGTTTTGGCAACAACTTCCTCGAACTCGCTTTCGTCGAGGTCAGCTCCAACGGCACCGATTTCTTCCGTTTCGATTCCGTGTCCCTTACCCCTGTAACAACCCAGATCGGGGGCTTCGGCAGTCTCGACCCCACCAACATCCACAACCTCGCCGGCAAATACCGCACCGGCTGGGGCACCGGTTTCGACCTCGGCGAACTCTCCATGGTCAGCGCGCTCCTCGACATCAACGCCGTCACCCACGTGCGCATCGTCGATGTCGTCGGATCCATCGATCCCGCCCACGCCCGCTATGACTCTTTGGGCAACATCATCAACGACCCGTATTCCACCCCGTTCAACACCGGCGGCTTCGATCTCGACGCTATCGGCGTGCGCTACGAAGCCATCCCCGAACCCGCCTCGTTCGCGCTCCTCGCCGGCTGGGCGTCCGCATCCCTGTTTTTGATACGCCGTCGCCACGCGCCGTGAAAACCACCCGCGGCTTCACGCTCGTCGAGTTGCTCATGGTCATCGTGATCGTCGGCATTCTTGCCGCGCTCACCCTGCCCGTAATCGCTCGCGTCCGCCAGTCCGCGCAAAGCACCACCGGACTCTCCAACCTCCGCCAGCTCGCCCAGGCCAACCTAGGCTACACCGCCGACCACCGCGGACAATTCTCTCCCGGCACCTCCGTCAACAACCGCACCCGCTGGCACGGCGAACGCACCTCCAGCAGCGCCCCCTTTGATCCGGCAAAAGGCTACCTCGCGCCCTATCTCGGCCAGAGCGGACGCGTGAAAAATTGCCCGCGCTTCGACCTGCTCGAAAAATCCGCCACCACGTTCGAACTCGGCACCGGTGGCTACGGCTACAACCAGGCCTACATCGGCGGCACTCCGCAGGACTGGACCACGCCCAACTATCTCCAGCGCCTCCCCCGCCCCGCGCGCACCGTGATGTTTGCCAGCACCGCCTTTGCCGTCGCCACGGGTCCGCAGGAATACGCCTTCGCCGAGCCCTACCAGTCGCTCGCCCCGTCCGGACAACCCAACGGTGCGCTCCAGCCCAGCACCCACTTTCGCCACGACGGCAAAGCCCACGTCGCCTGGTGCGACGGCCACGTCACGGCCGAATCTCCCAACACCGCCGCCGAGTCCGTTAACTACTACGGCGGCGACAGCCGCGCCCTCCACATTGGCTGGTTCGGCCCGACCGATCACAACGGATATTGGAATCCCAATTATCCGGAATGGTAGGTGTCCGCTCAGGTGCGCTTTGGACCTGATTATGATCGGTCAGTTTTCCCTTCATAAGGCGTCGATGGTGCGCCATTGATGAGTGATGTCCTACTCCGACGAACCCAATCTCGTTGCCCCTACCCGCCGCTGGTCGCCCAAAGTCATCATCAGCGTCGTTGTCGTCGCGCTGCTCGTTGGCGGCATTCTCTTTATCCCCGTTTACCAAAAGAACCTCGATCACGAGGCCCACGACGCCCGTCGCGGTGCGCATCAGGGTGCGATTTACGACATCAAGATCGCCGGTGCCCCGCACACCATCGAACTCGGCTGGATCGCCCCCGCTGTCTCGGCGGCCGTCGTTCCCGCTCCGCCCGCAGACGCCACGCTGGACGTTTCCGGTGATTTCGGCAGCGAAACCCTCGCATGGAACGCCACCGAAAACCGTTTTGGCCCCGGAACCACCCGAATCGACCCTTACGGTCACCACAAGGTGAAGCTCGTCCTTCGCCAAGGGGACAAGGTCCTCTGGCGCGACACGCTCTGGGCCTACGGCATCCACGACACACACGGCCACAGCCACTAATCGTCCCGGTTAACCGACGTCGATTCCCGCTCGCCCTCCCAAAGCGGCGTTTCAGCTGCGGCACTTTCCTTTTGCGCTTTTTGCGCCTTATTGCGGCGATTCCCGCTTCCACTCTCCCATTTCCATGTCCTCGCCTTCCGACACCAACGTTCCCGCCCCCATTCCCGTCACCGTCCTCACCGGCTTTCTCGGTGCCGGCAAGACCACGTTGCTGAACCGCATCCTCACCGAACAGCACGGTAAAAAACTTGCCGTGATCGAAAACGAATTCGGCGAGATCGGTGTGGACAACCAGCTCGTCATCCAGAGCGACGAGGAGATTTTTGAGATGAACAACGGCTGCATCTGCTGCAGCGTGCGCGGCGACCTCATCCGCATCCTCGGCCGCCTGATGAAGCGCAAGGACCGTCTCGACGGCATCATCATCGAGACCACCGGGCTCGCCGATCCCGGCCCCGTGGCCCAGACGTTTTTCACCGACGACGACATGAAGGCGGCCTTCCGCCTCGACAGCATTGTCACCCTCGTCGACGCCAAACACGTCGTCCAACACATCGACGATTCCCCCGAGGTGAAGAAGCAGATCGGTTTCGCCGACGTCATCGTCCTCAACAAGACCGATCTCGTAACCACCGCGGACCTCGACGCCGTCGAAGCGCGTATCCGTAAAATGAATGCGGCCGCCAAAATCCACCGCACCAAAAACGCCGAGATCGACCTGAAGCACGTCCTCAACGTCGGCGGCTTTAATCTCTCCCGCGCCACCGATCTCGACCCCAAGTTCATGGAGCCGTCCTACCCCTTCGAGTGGGCCGGCGTCTACGCCCTCCCCAAGGGCGAACACCAGCTCATCATCGGCCACGGCAACGACTGCTGCGGCCACGATCATTCCCACGGTGATCACGAGCATGCGCACGGCGAAGACGGCCACTCGCACGAAGGCCACCACCATCATCACGGCGCTGACGGCACGCTCGACATCGTGGTCATGCCCGTAAAGTCCTTCGCCGAAGCCGATATCGTCGCCGCCCGCGACGCCGCCGTGCTCGTATTCTCGGATTGGGAAAACCAGGTAAAACCCGGCGACACCGTCACGCCCGGCGGCACCTTGCAGCGCCTCCAGATTGGCGAACATTCCCATGCCCACTTCGGCCTGACCGTTGCCGAGCCCGGTCTTTTTATGGTGTTCGAAGCCTGCGGCCATCACCCGCTGCACATCGAGGTCATGGGCGAAACCGCCAAGCCCGGCTGGCAGCAGGATTACGATCACACTCATTCGCACGACGACGACGTGACCAGCGTCGGCATCACCACGACCGGCGATCTCGACGGCAAACGCCTCAACGCCTGGATCGGCGAACTGCTCAAGGTGAAAGGCAACGACATCTACCGCTGCAAGGGCGTGCTCTCCGTTAAAGGCTCGCCCAACCGCCTCGTATTTCAAGGCGTGCACATGCTCTTCGACGCCAAGTTCGACAAACCGTGGGGAAGCGCCCCGCGCACCAACACGCTCGTCTTCATCGGCAAAAATCTGAATCGCGAGGAACTCAACGAGGGCTTCCAGAGCTGCCTCGTCTAAGCGCCGCCCATGAGCGCGCGACTGCCGACGCTTTTACTGGTCGCGGGGATGGCATTCGCCACCCCTGCTTGGGCCGAGCCAGCCGTTACGTCGTCCACTGCGGTCGATTTGTCTCAGCGCGACCTGGTCGCTGGTCTTGAGGAAGCCATGGCCACGGGCAACGGTGCGCAACTCGACGCACTGGCCCGTCCGCACCGCATGCCGCAGGCGGGTCCGACCCACGTCGCGCTCAACACCGCGCTCGCCCGCGCTTGGATCTTCCTCGGCGATTCCCCGACCGCGCTCGCGTTTGCCAGGACCGCCGCCCGCGACTCCACCGCACCTGCTCCATGCTGGCTCGCCGCTGAGATTCTCTACAGCCAACGCAACTGGACGGCCGGCAATGTATTCGCCGCACGGCTACGCCAGCGCGATCCCGATTCGCCGGCAGTCGCCTACGTTGAGGCACGACGTCAGCTCATACGGCTGAACGACGCCGACGCCACCTTTACTCTTCCGATGATGAAGGAGGCTCGCTCCATCGCGCTCGCCTCAGCCGTCGCCTGCACCTCGCCTGAAGCCCGCGCCCACGCCGACTTTGATCCACGTTTCCTTTCACTCGGAATCGATGTCGCGATGTTCGATCTCAATTACGCACTGGCTGCAGATCACGCCTCGGCGCTGTCGCTGCTTCGCCCGCGTAATGCGCCGCTTGCCCGTCTCGCCCTCGCGCTCGGCCTCGATACTCAATCCTCCCGGGGCGGTTTCATCACTGCGCTCAAAGCGCAAAAAACCCTGCCCGAAAAAGAGCTTCAACGCTGGGAGGTTTTTGCCGAGCTGCTCGCGGTCACCCCGCCTGCCGAACGCGCCGGAGCCTGGCTTTCGCTGGCCGAGATCGCCCGTAAGGATCCCGCACTAGCCGCGATTCATGTTCATCTCATCGGTCGGGCGGCTGTGCTGATTTCTTCTGACGATCCCCGCTTCAACCAGACAGCTTACGACTATCAAGCGGCCGCCTACCTTGCCCGCTCCGCTCCTCACGTTCGGCAGGCGCTTGGTTTGCGACTTCCCTCCTTTGTCGACGAACCCGAGTCGCGCGAGCGCTACATCGAGATGGGGTATTTTGCCGGTCTCTACGACTTCGCCGCCACGATCACGGCCGCCGAGACACCACGCCACCTCGACGATTTCGAGTGGTTATCAAAGCACCGCCGCATCATCGCGCGGCACCAGACACCCGGCGTCTATCTGGGTTATCTTAAACAGATGGAACGCCTGCGTCCGGACGAGCCGGCGGTTCTACTCGAACTGGCTCGCGTCTACGACCAGCACACGATGCCTGAGGCGCTCGGTTACTACGACCGCGTGTTCGCCCTGACTCCGGAAACATTACAACCGACCACGGCAGACTGGTTCGCCTATAAAAATCTGGTGGACGCCGCCTCCCTACGCCAACCGCTGGCCAAATTGACGGAGCGTTTTGACCGCACGATCGAACGCATTCACGTCGCCGCACCCAACGATGTGACTGCGGCTTGTTTTTATGCCGAATTGCTAATGCTCAAAGCCGTCCGATCCAAGAACCCCGAATATCAGAAAGCCGCGGCCGGAGCCGTAGAGCGCGCGCTCAATCTGGATCCCGAAAGCAACGTGATCCTGCAATTCCTGCGACCAAACTATAACAACAACTTTGGCATAGTGATCATCGAATAAACGGACTTCCCGTCTCGCTCCCGACGCAGGCGAATGCCGAAACGAGCGAGCACTTGATCAACGCGCCAGGTCGGCGCGTTTCCCTTTTCACTAGATTGTGGACGCTCGGGGAACACCGAAACGAACTTGCCCGCTGGCACGCGCGGTCACTCAAAACTGCGGGCAGGCCGAACGGAAATAGTTCCTCCCCCAGATAACCTCATGGCCTCTGAGGCCGTCCACGAAACCAGGAGGAATCAGTATCTAACGGGCACCTCCAGCACACCTTGTTCGTTGTGCTGCAACTGCGTCACCACCAAGTCCACGGCCGCCGCCGCCTCGTGGTCGCACCAGTGATCGATTCCTGAAAATCCCGCCATGTCCGTCGTCGAACATGCGCTACGCACCCGAATACGTGGGCCCGACGACACTCGCTCCTCGTCGCCACCGGCAAGAAAGAGCGGAAAACTGAATCCCTCTCTACCGGCTTCATCCGTCCGTTTTCGGTGACCTACACCACCGCGTATGGGACGAAAACGAAGTCGCGCTCAACGCGAAGTGCGCCGCGTTTAAGAACGCCATCAACAACCTCGGCGGTGCCCAGTATTGCGAATGCGCGCTGCCTTCGACCGTGAAGAAACTCTTCTTCGCCTCGTGGCTTGGTTGGATCGGTTCGTCCTACAAACACCGCGCCCTCCACGCCGAAGATGCGGTCCTTCGAGACGAACTTACCATATCGGACAATTCATTTACCGCGACCTG
>JBEVND010000284.1:0-3241 GCA_040508285.1 Rariglobus sp.
TTCGTCGTAGCTGCGGCCTGGATACAACGCCATCGGCACGAGATCGCCACCGTCGCGGCCGAGGACGGGCACGGGGGCGAGGGCACGGCGTCCGTCGAGCAACGCGGCCAGCGTGGCGTGTTCGTCGCCAAAGGCGGTGAGCGCGCCGCAGGCGGAGATGCGGATGGGCGGAAGCGGGGCGCTCATGGAGGCGTGGGGTTCTTTCTGTTCTTAATCTTTCTCGCTCGTCAGGAAGTCGGACGCCGTCGGCGATCCAGAAAAGCGAACGATTGAGAGGAAGACGAAAGAGTCGGGTGCGCGATCAGGCGGGCAGGCGGTCGGGGGCGGCGTGGGCGCGGATGTAAGCGGCGAGCGACTGGATGCTGGCGAGCGCGACGCGCGATTCCTCGCTGCTGCTGATCTTGATGCCGAATTCCTTCTCGAGGCGCACGACGAGTTCGAGCGCGTCGATCGAGTCGAGGCTGAGGCCGCCACCGATGAGCGGTTCGTCGTCGGGGATGTCGGCGGCGACGACGTCTTCGAGACGGAGAGTTTCGACGATGAGCGTCTTGAGTTTGGCGATGAGCGGGTCGGACATGAACAAAAAGGAAAGGACAGACGGGGGAGGAAAGGGGCGCAAGCCCGTGGAATTACACGCGACGGAGAACGTGGCAGACGTTACTGCCGCCGAAACCGCTGCTGTTGTTCAGCACGAGGGTCGGGGCGACCGACACGGTTTCACGCGGGAGGTTCAAGCCCTCGCACGCGGCGTCCGGGTTCACGAGGTGGGCATTGCCGGGGATAAAGCCTTCGCGCAGGGCGAGGGCGCAGAAGCCGGCTTCCATCGCGCCAGCCATGGAAAGGCCGTGGCCGGTCAGGCCCTTGGTGCTGCTCACCGCCGGACGCGCGCCGGCCGCGGTGAATACCGAACGGAGGGCAAGGGCCTCGGCGCGATCGCCGATGGGCGTGGAGGTGGCGTGGGCGTTGACGTAATCGATTTGCGCGGGCGTGACGTGGGCGTCTTTGAGCGCGCGAGTCATGGCGGAGTGCAAACCGGTGCCTTCCGGATGCGAAGTTGCAACGCTGTGTCCGTCGGAAGCCTGACCCCAGCCGATCAACTCGGCATAGGCGGGGGCGTTGCGACGAGCGGCGAGAGAGGCTTCTTCGAGAATGAGGACCACGGCGCCGCCGGTGCCGACGAAACCATCGCGAGCGGTGTCGAACGGACGCGATGCGGTGGCCGGATCGGCGTTGATCGAAAGTGCGCGCATCGGAGCGAAGGGCAGGAGCGTGTCGGCGTTGAGCTCCTCTGCGCCGACGATGATCATGCGCTCCTGGCGACCGAGGCGGATCTCGTCGATGGCGTAACCAATCGCGTGACTCGCCGAGGCGCAGGCCGAGACGAAGCCGGCGACCGCGCCGGTGATGCCGTAGTGGGCCGCGAGATTGAAGTTAAGTGTGCCGGCGATGGACGAGACCACGCCCATGGGATTGCCGCGATCGAAGTTGGTCGTGCGGGCTTGCGCGAGGTTGTGATGCAGCATGAACGCCGAGCCGGCGGACGCGCAAAAGAGGCCGGTTTCGCCGTTGGTGAGATCTGCTTTGGTGAGGCCGGCATCGGCGAGCGCCTGCTCGAACGCGCAGAACGCATACACACCGTGGGGCGCCAGGCTGCGGAGGGTTTCACGAGGAAGATCGTAACGCTCCGGCCACGTCCAGTCGCGCCAGCTGAACGAGTCCACGAAGAAGTCCCGAACCGGGGCCGCGACCTTGATCGGCAGGTTCGGGTTGTCGTAGAGCGCATGGACCGCCATGCCGTGGCGACCGGCGCGCAGGCTCGCGGAAACGGTGGCGGCGTCGTTGCCGATGCTCGTGATGAAACCGAGCCCGGTGATGAGAACGGAGCGGGACACGGGGCGAACTTAGGCGGAGGGCGAGGCGGGCGGAGTGCTCTGAGCAGGCGAGGCGACGGCGGTCGCGACCTTGCTGCGCACGAACTCACGGAGTTTGCCCACCGTCGAGATGTTCATGAGTTCGTCGTTGGTGATGGAAATTTTATAAAGGTCTTCAAAAAAGAAAACGATTTCGGCCAGCGCGAGGGAGTCGAAGCCGAGGTCGCCCATGAGCGAGGCCTCGTCGGGAAACACGGCGGGAGACGTGGCGCGCAGATGGCTGGGCTGGTGGTCGCGGACCACGGCGAGAACGACCGTGTCCAATGCCTCGACATCGCCGGTGGCGAGGAAGTGCTTGTGGGCATCGCGCACGGCAGACGGGAATTTCGCCAACGGATTGGCGGGCGCGGCGGGCTTGGGCGCGGCAGGCGTCGATGCGGGAGTGGGGGAAGGGACGGAAGAAGGAGCGTCGTCAGCCATGTTGAAAGTGAGTGGTGGCGGATTAAGGAGCGGACTTAGGGTGCTTGGCGATAGCGGTTTTCAAGTTGGCGCGGTTGTCATCTTTTGCGGGCAATCCTTTGTGGGGGATGGGGAACCGCTCCACGGGCGCTTGCGACGAGACTCTCTTGTTCTGATTAAGGGAAATGGAGTAACCCCCTAGGACGGGGGCATCATTCTGGGGAGTCGTGACGTTTCCCGAAGAAAATGCGCAGTCGCCTCGCGAAATGAAGGCGTTGGAGCGCTTCGAGTTTAAACTTCAACGCTGCTGCCGGCCCGAGCTGCGTTGCCCTCTCAGTGGGCCTCAGGAAATTGGGTTAATAGTTTAAGGACAATAATATATGATGTTATCTGCCGAGCGTCCTAAGCCGGTCAATGAAACTGGTAAACAGTGGGCGGCGGAGCCGCTTAAATTTTTTCCGCGAATTCTGGGGGGGGCACTTTGGTGGAATTTACAGAGGAGGAGGCCGCCGACGGTCCGCGAAACCATGTGCGCCAACCTTCGGTCAGTTCGAGTCGGGCATAGGCTCCAAATACGCCGAGGAGGCGGAAGGGGAGCGTCCAGGTGAGCTCGTAGCTGCGGAAGCCGAAGTAGTGGCCGTGGTTGTGACGGCCCCACGTGCCGCGGCGGAGGCGGGCGGCGGCGATGCGGGCGAGGCGACGGTTGTAGAAGGCGATGACGCGGTAGGCGGCTCGGGTGTGTTCTTGCGCGAGAGGCGGCGTTTCGAGCGCGGCGGCTCCGCGTTTAAAGGGCTGCGAGACCACGCCGAGGTAATATAGGCCGAGGTCGAGGCGAAAGGCCAAGGTCATGAGCTCGAAGTCGCCCATGTAGTAATACTTGTCCTTGTAGATGGCGCGGAACCAGTGGTCGT
>JBEVND010000313.1:0-6549 GCA_040508285.1 Rariglobus sp.
CATCCTGCAACAATGTGAGCAACCGGGTCGCCGCCGCCGACTGCATCGGCGCATCGAAATAAATCAGCAGGTTGCGACAGAAGATGAAATCGTAACGCACCGTGGCCGTGAACCTCGTGAATCACGCCCAACAAACAAAACGAATCCGCCGCCGGTCCCTGTTCCTCGATATGCACCTGAATGCGTTTCAACGCCTCCTCGAACTGCCCGCGATCCGCCAGCTCCTGGATTCCAGCGAGCGAGGATCCAGCCGGCTTGCCCTCCCTGGCAACGACCGTCGCGGGCCGCGGCTTTACGTCCGAAAACGGCGGGGGCGTTAACGACTGCGTCGCCAGCGCGTTTCTCCGAATGGGCGTCGGGGTGCGGGTGATCGCAGAAGGCACGGCAGCGCCTGCGGCTTTTCGCACGAACGCAAACGTGCGGGGCTCGGGCAGCGCCGCCATATTTTCGCGTAGCAACACCGCCGCTTCCGCGTGACCGACAAAAAGCACGCCGTCATCCTGCAACAATGTGAGCAACCGGGTCGCCGCCGCCGACTGCATCGGCGCATCGAAATAAATCAGCAGGTTGCGACAGAAGATGAAATCGTAACGCACCGTGGCCGTGAACTCAAAGAGGTTGGCCTGGTGAAACGTCACTCGTGACCTCACGCGCTCATCGAGCTGCCAGCGCCCGTTTTCCGATTTAAACCATGTATCGCGCGCACTGCCATCTTCACCGCGAAATGAATTGGTGCCATAGCTCGCCTGCCGCGCCAGCGCCAGCGCCCGGCCGCTGATATCCACCGCGTCGATACAGAATGCGTCCGGAGCAAGCCCGGCGCCCAGCAACGCCATCGCGATTGAGTAAGGCTCCTCGCCCGTCGAGCAAGGCATGCTCAGCACCCGCACGGGGCGGGCATGCTTGACCGCCAGTCGCGCCAGCAGGGCAAAGGGTTGTTGGTCGCGGAAAAACCACGTTTCCGGCACGACCAGTTCTTCGATCAGTTGCTGGCGGAGGCGTTCATCGCGGCGAAGTTTATCCACATAATCGGTCACGCGATCACAGCCAGCGTCGGCCATGCGTTTCCGGGCGGCGCGTTCCACGGCACCGCGTCCAAGAGAATCCGCCGCGAGGCCAATCGTCTCGCGCAGAAAATTCTCCAAGGGCGCGGTGTGAAGGGCGTTCACGCGTAGGTTTCCTCGGTTGCCTGGAACAGCACCGCGCGGAGATCGGGCGGCAGCAGTTCGTTGATTTCGATTCTTTGGGCGAGCGCACCGGCGACCGGTGCGACGCCACCCAGCCAAGGCGCCGCCGACACGCCGGTGGAGGCGAATGCGTCGTCCGCCACCCGACTCACACCCGTGGCGCGTTCCGCCACCAGACCGAGCAGGCGTTCGCCCGCTGGGGTCGGATAACGCACCAGCACGAGCCGCGTGCTCAGACGATCGATGGCCGGCCGGCCCGTCGCGAGCAGCGCCAGATCGAGCACCGGCACCGCCGTGCCTTGATAGTTGGAGACACCCGCCACACCCGCAGGCGCACCGGGCAATGCTTTCAAGGTCGGCAACGGCAACACGGTTGCCACGCGCTTCGCCTCAAGAAGATAGCGGTGGCCGCCGATCTCGAATTGAAGAAAAAGCATCACGGACGAAAACGCCGTCGGGTTTAGCCGCGAAGTTTGAACCGCGCGACGCCTGTCTGGAGATCGCGTGCGGCTTCGTTGAGGTGTTCGATGGCGACGCTGGAGCTGCGCAACGACTCGGCCGTCTGCTGGGCCGATTCGCTCAGTTGCGACAACGCTTCGGTGATCTGCTGCGCGCCCGTGGACTGCGATTGCATGCCTTCGTTGACCATCTCGAAGCGCGGTGTGAGCGCCTGCACTTGCTGGATGATCTGCGTGAGCTGCGCGCCGACTTGGCGGACTTCGTCCACACCGCGGCGGACTTCCTCGGAGAATTTATCCATGCCCATCACTCCGGCGGAGACCGCGGACTGCATTTCCTTTACCATCTGTTCGATGTCGTAGGTCGCGACCGCGGTCTGGTCAGCGAGGCGGCGTATTTCCGTGGCCACTACAGCAAAACCAAGTCCGTATTCGCCGGCCTTTTCGGCTTCGATTGCCGCGTTCAGGGAGAGCAGGTTTGTCTGGTCCGCAACCTTGGTGATCGTGGTGACGACGGCGTTGATGTTGGTCGCCTTCTCATTGAGGACGGCGAGCTTGCCGGAGATCGTGCCCGAGGCCTCCATGATGTTGCGCATGGTTCCTTCCATGCGGCCCAGACCGCTTTGGCCATCGCCCGCCAGGTGAGCGGTTTCCTCGGCGACGCGGTTCACTTCGCCCACGGTGCGCACCAGTTCCTTGGACGTAGCGGCGATCTCACGCGAAGTGGCGCCGATCTCGGTCGTAGTCGCGGCGATCTCCGTCGCGGTGGCCTGCTGTTGTTTGGACGTGGCGGCGATCTCGGTGGCCGAGGTGTTTACCTGCAAGCCGGCGCGCTGCACGGCGCCCACAAGTTGAGAGAGTTTCTCGATCATCTGGTGATGCGCGTTGCCGAATTTGTCGGACGGCGACTGCGGTTTAACCATGACCGTGAGATCGCCTTGCGCGATGCGGGTATTCACTGCGGCCACCTCGGTGAGCACCGCGCCCATGCGCATGAAGCTGCGGGAAAGTTGCCCCACTTCGTCGCTGCGGCCCGCCGTATCCGGCAGCTCCACGGCGGGGTCGCCCGACGCGATCTGCTCGGCCGCATGAGTGATCTTGCCCAGCGGACGAGCGATGCCGCGCGCGACCAGGATACCGATCAACAGCAACAGCACGCCCGCGGCCGGAGTGCCGGCCAAAATGATGAGATCCACCCGGCGCGCGCTTTCCTCGGCCCGCCCCGTGCGCAGAGCCAGCAACTCGACCTCGGTCGCGCGCATCGCATGTAGGATCGTGCGAATCTCGTCCATGAGGTGACGGCCTTTCTCGGTTAAAAAATGCGCCAGCGCCGCTTCACTTCCCTCATCGCGACGAAGCGTCACCGACTCGGCGAAGCCCTTGAGTTTTTCCGACACCGGGCGCTCCAGGAGGGCAATACGCGCCTGTTGCTCGCTGTTATCCTTGGTGAGGAAGCGCAATTGGTTCAGCTCCGCCGGCACACCGGTGATCGCTGCGTTGTAGGGCTCCAGATAACTCTCGCGGCCCGACAGGACGTAGCCGCGTTGACTGCTTTCCGCCACGACGATGTGCAGTTCCAACTGCTCGATCTCGCTGATCACTTCGAGCGTGTGCGATTGAGCCTTGGACGCGTCGCGTAAATCACGCACGCCCAGGAAAGCGGCGATCCCGATCACACAGAGCAGAACCAAGGCGACGAAATAGCCTAGAATGATTTTCTTACCGATGGACCAAATCATGTGGGAGAAAAGGGGCTGGTTGCGTTCGGAGAAGCCGGAAAATTGACCTCTTAGGTCGGCCAAAACCGCCCAGCGGTCAAAGGTAAACCCCTCATATGGGGTATCTCACTCAGGCCGGGCGATGAATGAATTGTCTGACCAAATTATCCCTATCTTCGGGCAACGTATCCATAGGTTTACTCGTGAAATTATGGTAATCTGGCCGGGCACACCCTCTCGTTTATCCCATGAAAAAGATCCCCGTTTCTCTCCAGCTGTGGTCGCTTCGCGACCTCACCAAGACCGATTTCGCCGGCACCATGGCCGAAGTCGCCAAAATCGGATACACCGGCGTCGAGACCGCCGGCTACGGTAACTTGAACGTCGCCGACGCAGCCAAAGCCATCGCTGCCGCCGGCCTCAAGGTCTCCGGCCAGCACGTCAGCCTCGACGCGCTCCGCAACACGCCAAACCAAGTCATCAGCGACGCCCTGCTGCTCGGCACCAAGCACATCATCTGCCCTTGGTATCCCAAGGATCTCCTTAACACCGCCGCCGCGTGTCAGGCCCTCGGCGAAGAGCTCAACGCCATCGGCGCCCGCCTTCGCGCCCACGGCCTGGAATTTCATTACCACAATCACGATTTCGAACTGAAGGTCGTCGAGGGCCGCCGCGCCTTCGACTGGATCCTCGACGCCGCCGCCCCTCGCAACCTCCTGTGCGAAGCCGACGTTTTCTGGGTTCATGCCGGCGGCAAAAATCCCGGCGAATTCATCCGCGAACAGGGCCGTCGCATCAAGTTGCTCCATCTCAAGGACGAAAAAGAAATCGGCGGCGGCCCCGTCAACTTCCCCGAAGTGTTCACCGCCGCCGAAAGCATCGGCTCGGTCGAGTGGTATGTCGTCGAGGTCGAGAAATATAACCACGCACCTCTCGAATCCGTCCGCCTTTCCTTCGAACAACTGAAGACTTGGGGCAAAGCCTGATCGATTTGCCGACGCAGCGAGGCGTGAGTGGTCGGGAGAAGCCGGTAAATCGACTTCTCGAACGCCGACCTCACTCCACGCGCTCCTTCTCCGCCTTCACTTCCCTTTCCCCATGCCCAAGAAAAAAGACTCCTTTAACATCGCCGTAATCGGCGCGGGTGCGATCGGCTACGATCACATCTCGTCTTTCAAACAACACCCCGCCGCCAAGGTCGTTGCGCTGGCCGAAGTGTCCCCTGAGCGCGGCCGTGAAGCCGCCGACAAGTTCGGCATTCCCGAACTTGTCACCGACTACAAGAAGCTCCTCAAGCGCTCCGACATCGACGTCTTCTCGATCGCGTTGCCGAACTATCTGCACGCCTCCGTCGCGCTCGCCGCCCTCAAGGCCGGCAAGCACGTCATGCTCGACAAGCCGATGGCGACCAACGCCGCCGACGCCGCCAAGCTCGTCGTCGAGGCCAAAAAGCAAAAGGTCCTCCTCATGGTCGGCCAGAACCAGCGCTTCATCCCCGAAGTTCAGACCGCCAAACAGCTCATCAACAAGGGCGTTCTCGGTGACGTTTACCACGCCAAGACCGCTTGGTGCCGTCGCGCCGGCATCCCGCGCATCGGCTCCTGGTTCACCCAGAAACAATTCGCCGGCGGTGGCGGCACCTACGACATCGGCGTGCACGCGCTCGACCGTTGCTTGTATTTGATGGGCGAATTCGACGCCGCCGCCGTCAGCGGCCAGACCTACTCCCAATTCGGTCCTCGTGGCCTGGGCTCTGGCACCTGGGGCAAGAGTGAGATCGACCCGAAAGCCAAGTTCGATGTCGATGATCTCTCCGTCGCCCTCATCAAGCTCAAGAGCGGCCGCACGGTGCTGCTCGAGACATCCTGGGCAGCGCATCAGCCCGAGCCCGACAACAACGGCACGCAGCTCTTCGGCACCGAGGCCGGCCTCAAGTTCCCGCCGCTTCAGCTCTTCCGCAACGGCCCGCACGGCTACAGCACCGAGCTCGTCACCCACCTGCCCGGAATCGTCGACGGCAACCGCATGGTGCACTTCATCAACGTGCTCCTCGGCAAGGCCGACCCGTATGTGAAGCCCGCCGAGTCCCTCGCCATCCAGAAGATCCTGGACGCGATCTACGTCTCCGCCAAGACCGGCAAGGAAGTCCGTATCAAGTAATCCACTACGGCCCGCCGTCCGTCCTCGCAACGAGCCCCGCCCTCCACGGCGGGGCTTTTTTATCGCCCCGATCTCCACCACGGGCGAAAACCACTTTATAATTATAATTCTATGCGGCCCATCGAGGTGCTACAACTTCGCCCGTGTTAAACCCATCCCGCCCGCGCTGCCGAAGCCTCCCCCTTGGCCGCTTCTTTTTTGCCACCCTGGCCGCCGTCTTTGCCTTCGCCAGCAATACTGCATTCGCGCAGGTCGCCGACGTCGCGCTTGTGGTGGTCTACGACACCTCGGGAAGCATGCGTTCACCCATCCGCACGCAAGGCGGCTCGCTGGAGGCCAAACACGTCGTCGCCAAACGCGCCTTCTCCGCCGTCATCGATCGTCTTGAGCGTTTCACCAAGCCGTCCGCCGACGCCTCCGCGACTTCGCCCGCCAAACGCCTCGATCTGGCCATCGTGATTTTCAGCGGCAGCCGCGCCCAGGTAGCGCTGCCCATGGCACCTCTCAACGGCGACGCCACGCGCAAGTGGCTCTCCGCCCTCGCAACTCCCGACAGCGGCACCCCGCTGGGCGACGCCATTGCCCAAGCCGGCCGCATCCTCAACGCCACGCCCGCACTCAGCAAACATCTGCTCGTCCTCACCGATGGCGAAAACACCACGGGCATCAGCCCGCATGCCGCCGTCAAAGCGCTTCAAAAACCCGAACCATCCCACCCCACGCCGGTCTTCGTCCACGTGCTCGCCCTCGACATCTCTCCCTCCGTCTTCTCCGCCCTCCAAAAAGCCGGCGCCACGCTCGTAGGTGCAGCCGATGAAAAACAACTGCAAAGCCAGCTCGATTTTATTCTCGAAAACCAGATTCTCGTCGAAGCGCCCTGACGCCGCGACGTTCTCCTTCGGACAGTCTTTTTAAAACCCACTCCCAACATCTACTATGTTCCGCGCCATCAAACGTCTCTTTATCTGGCTTGGTCTCGCTGCTGAAAAAGCCACCGAAACCGATGCCATCAACCAAGCCGTCGTC
>JBEVND010000346.1:0-5126 GCA_040508285.1 Rariglobus sp.
GATGCCGCGGACGCCGAACGGAATGACGGGCGCGACCATCGCGTTGAACAGACCGGTAGGGAGTTTGTGCGTAAGCGTATCGGCGGTGATGCCGCGCGGGGAAAGCGCGTGACCGACCTTGTATTTCCACGGGCCGGCGAGAGAGAGGATTTCCTTTTTGTTGGTGGGATTCGCGAGGCCGATGTCGCGTTTTTGCCAGTCGGGGAAACCACGGATACCGCCGGGGCCCATGGCGTTGAACGTGCGCACAGCGATGACGGCGCGACCGGGTTTGAGAAGATCGGCGGGGACGGCGTATTCACGGCGCGAGGGAGCTTTGGCGGCGAGCTCGGCTTTGCCGGTGCGGCCGACTTCGATGCCGTTGATGTAAGTGATGTCGTAGTTGCCGATGTCGCCGAGGGCCAGGATAAGGGCTTTGCCAGTCCACGTATCGGGGATATCCACAGTTCGGCGGAACCAGATGCCGCCTTGCACGTATTCAGGTTTTCCCCACATGCCGAAGTCGCCGGGTTGGGCCCATTCTTTCCACGAGGAGTCGTCGAGCGCGGGTGCTTCCCAGCCGAGTTCGCGGGGCTGCGGGCCTTGGTCGATGTAGGCGTCGCGTTCGTCCACGATACCGGCGGCGAGGTCTTTTTCGAAGCGGCGAACGACCGAGTAGTAGGGGGCAGTGATGCCCACGAGATCGGGATTGGTTTCGAGCGAGGCGAGGCTGGTCCAGGACTGAATGGCAGAGCCGCCCCACGAGGAGTTGATGAGCGCGACGGGCACGCCGTTATTCTGCTGGAGCGCGCGGCCGAAGTAATAGGCGACGGCGGAAAACTCCTTCACGGACTCGGGGCTGCATTCGGACCACGTCGGACCGTCGAGATCTGATTTGGGCGAGGAGGCGCTGCGCTGCGGAATCGTGAGGAGACGGATCTTGGGATGGGTGGCGGCGGGGACTTCCTTGGCGCCGTCTTTGGAGCGGGCGACCGACCACGCCATGTTGGACTGGCCGGAGCAAAACCAGACATCGCCAACAAGGACGTTGCGTGCGGTGTGTTTTTCGAAGGCGGATTCGATGACGAGCTCGTGCGGGCCGCCGGCGGGAAACGGGCCTACACTCACGGACCATTTGCCGTCAGGGCCGGCGAGGGTGGTGGCGGATTTGCCGAGAAACGTGATACGGATCTCGCTGCCCGCAGTGGCCTCACCCCACACGGGAACAGGGCGATCGCGCTGGAGCACCATGTTGTCGGAGAACAGGAAGTTGGGCTTCAGCGTCGCGGCCGCTTGAGCCGCGCTGGAAAACGCACACAGCACCAGCGCAAGCAGCGCACGGAAAACGGATGGGGAGGGTAGGGGCATGGGGCGAGCGCCCGGGGATTTCGGGCGGGGCTGAAAGCTGGACGTGAATCCGGAAGGCCGGCCCGCACGGCCGGGGCCTTCCGTCACGTTGCGCGCACGGTCAGAGGAAGCGGATGCCCTCGGCGTTGCGGGTGTGCAACTCGAGTTCATCGGCAGAGGTGATCTTTTGGTCGTTGAGGTAAAAGTCTTCGATGATCACGTCGCGGACCGGCTTTTTGGCGTTGTATCCGCTGATCAATGACACGGAGCAACCGGGGTTGAAGTAGGCGTGGACGACGCGGATGTTCTTCAGGTGGATGTTGCGGATGATGCCGCGCTCGGCGTCGCGGTTGTAGCGCGAGCGGACGACGCGGAAGTCCACGAGCTTGTCCCAGTAGTGTTCGACGCGGATGTTTTCCCAGCGGATGTTTTCAACGATGGCGCGGTCGCCGTTGTGGATGGAAAACACGGCGCCGTCACCGTGGGCGTTGATCACGTCGATGTCTTCGAAAACGATGTTGCTCACGCGATCGGTGCTGAGCTCGTAGCCGATTTCCATGGCGTTGCCGGGCTGACCGTTGAGGAACACGCAGTGACGCACGTGGACGTTTTCGATGTTACCTTCCCAGCGACGGGTCTTGTCGAAGATGCCGGCCTTCACGGCGATGTTGTCGTCGTCGTTGCGGAGGCAGCAGTTCTCGATGAGCACGTCGCGGGACGCGCACACATCGATGCCGTCCGAGGACATGCAGGAGCCGATTTGTTTAAGACCGGTGACGTGGACATCCTGACAGCAGCCGAAGACGAGCATCCACGACGTGGGCTCGATCATGATGATGTCGGCGACGTGAACATGGGTGCACTGCTCGAAGACCACGGAGCGCACGCGGTCGCCCTTGGAGTAGTCGTGGTGACGACCATCGAGGATGCCTTGACCGCGGATGGAAACGCGATCGGCACCGGTGGCGCGGACGAACCCGCGGACGACGGCACCGGCTTCAATGTAAAGCGTCTCACCAGTTTTGAGTGTGATCTCACCGGCCTCGTAAATACGACCGGCGGCGAAGTAGTGAACGCCGGCATCACGCGGTGACGGTTTCTCGACCTCGGGGGCGTTGGCGTAAATGAAGAACGGCTTGAGTCCGGGAACGTCGACGCAGAGGAACTGCGGACCGTCGATTTGGAAGCGGATGGCGCGACCGTCGAGCGATGGGACGATGTTGCGCGAGAGCGGTTTTACCTGCGTGCCGGCTGCGTCGGATGCCGCGGCGATTGCGATGGTGACCGGCCCGGTGCATTCGAAAACAGCGAAGTCGGCCTTCTCGGCGAGGAGCGCATCAACCGGCTCGCCGTTGACCCAAAGCGAATAGTCGGTGGAGCGAGGTTGTGCGGCGGGGTAGCTGCAAGGTTTGACCGAGGAGAGAGTGTTCATTGAAGAAAGTGAGGGAGTGGGGCAACTTTCGGAGCGGACGAATCGGGATCGGATGGGCGGGAGTTGCCGGTGAAGTTCCGGCACGCGTATAGGTAGGTTGACGCTCGTGTAAGAGGTTATCTACCCAAAGCCTGGATACGTCCGGGCGAGCAAATGAAGAACCGGCGCAGGGGGATATGTTCAGGCAAATGTTAAAACAAAGCCGCTGCGTGTTGGCGCTGAGGTTATGTTTAAACAAAGCTATGAGGAACGTCCCGAAGGCGTGTAAATCTGTTCGCGCCACGCCACTTGAAGGGAAGTCTCCGGGGCTCAGTTCTCCCCAACCCTGAATACGCAGGCGCAACCCAACCTCGAGGCCGCGTTTAAAGCCTTCTCTACCTCAACCAGTGCCCCCGCCATGCTCGCAACGGCCACCGATTCCCGGACGTCGCCAGCAGGCTCTTAACTCACGATTTTTCCTAAAAGATGACCCTGATACCAAAACCCATGTTAACCCGAAAACCCCGAATGACTCAGGCTTGGATGCGCACTGCTGCGACGGCGGTGTGCGCCGCTGGAATTTTACTCACCCCCGCAAAAGCTGCGCCCACGGCTGAAAATGCCACGCCTGCGTGGACGCCGATCGGCTGGAGCGGCGGCGGCTTCTACTATTCTGCAGCGTTTCATCCGACGCGCGACGGCGTGCTGTTCCTCGGCATGGATGTGGCTGGCGTGGCCAAGTCCACCGATCACGGGAAAACCTTCCGCATGGTGAACAAGGGCCTGATCGACTACTCGATGTATTCGCTGGCCGTCGACACCAAGAATCCTGACATCGCCTACGCCGGCACCGAAGGCGGCCTGCACAAGAGCACCGACGGCGGCGAGAGCTGGGTGTTCATCCCGAATACGGGCAAAAAAGAACTGCGCATCACCTCCGAGCGCGGTGTGAGCGTGCGCTCGGTCGCCCCCGACCCGACGGATAGCAACATCGTCTATGCGGCGAGCCCCGGCGGCAAAGTTTACAAGAGCACGGACGGCGCCGCGACCTGGCGCGTTGTGTATCAAAAAGGTGGAGACATCGAAACGTTCAACGGTCTTCAAGTGCAGTTCGGCGGTGCCAACGCCGCGTATTTCGGCGGCATCTGGTCCCCGCTCGCCCTGCCCGCGGGCGCGACCGGCGTGACCGGCATCGGCTTCACCGTGAAGGGCGACGGTTCTGCTCCCGAGCGCGTGTTTTTGAATGTGCGCACCTCCACCGGAGCCTCGTATCGCAGCCGCAACATTCAGGAAATCTTCGGCGAGGCTCAGGTGAACGACGTCGTTTATACGGCAGCCGACTTTGAGCTCGATCCCGAGTTCGTGAAGAAGTCGCCCGATGTGGCGAAGGCTTCTCCCAAGACGCCCGATTGGGCCACGGTTACGCGCATGGATTTCTCGCGCGTCTCCGCTCCCGAAACGGCTTCGGTATTGAAGTTTGGTCGCGTGTTCTACGTGACGAAAGACGCCAAGCTCACGGTGCGTGATTTCACGACCGACAAGAACGTGCAGTCCTATGGCAATGTGCGCGTCGGTTCGCCGGCGGGCGGCGCAGCCAACGGGGCGGTCAGCAGCGTCGTGGTCTCCACGTCTAATCCTTCCAAGGTGCTCGCAGCCACCTCCGACACCGGCCTCCTGTTGAGCGATGACAAGGGCGAGACCTGGCGTCCGCTCCCCACGCCAAAGAAGGCGATGCATGCGGCCTTTGACCCGAAGAATGTTTCGGTGATCTACGGCGCGTTCTCCACCGATGGCGTTCATAAATCCACTGACGGCGGTGCGAGCTGGACGAAGATCTCGAAGGGTCTTTCAGCGAAGTTTTCGGCCCGTGAAGTCGCCGTCAATCCGGTCAACACCAATGAAGTTTACCTCATCGGTTCGGACGGTTGGAACGGCGAGTTTCACTACTCGGTCGATGCCGGTGCCACGTGGGCGGTTTCACGTTCGATCAAAACGGATCTCTCGGTTGATCCCACGCTGCCCAACGATCCTGCCCCCGCAGGTCTGAGTGCGCCGACGAACATCACGGTTAATCCGCGCAACCCGAAGCAGATCTTCATCAGCGCCAACTGGCGTCCGGCCTTCAGCTCCGATGGCGGCCGCACGTGGGAAGAGCGCGTCAAAGGTGCCGACATCACGGTGCACACGGACATCCGTTTCAGCGGTGATCGCACTTACGTGAGCGCGATGGACGAAGGCACGTTGATGAGCGAAGACCAGGGCAAGACCTGGAAACAACTCTGGCCGCTGAAATACGACGGCGAGTTCTCCGGTCACAACTGGCGTTTGGCGGTGAACAAGGTGAACGGCGTCGATCGCATCATCGCGACCGTCAGCCCTTGGACAGGAA
>JBEVND010000354.1:0-4560 GCA_040508285.1 Rariglobus sp.
ACTGATCCGCCCCATGCGCCGTGTTATTTTCTCCGTCTTGCGTGTCGGCTCGCTCTCGATCTCTGCCGCCGCCCCCGACCTTGACCTCGGCAGTGGCATGCGTCTCCCGCTCGCCGCCATCCCCGCCGGCACGTTCCAGATGGGTAGTCCCAAAGGCAGCGCCGGCGCCGCATTTAACGAGTCCGACCGTCACAAATCCAAGGACTACTACCAGCACCCCGTCACACTTACGCACGGTTTTCTGCTCGGTGTCACCGAGGTTACTCAAGCCCACTACCGCGCGGTCACCGGACAAAATCCGAGCGTTTTCAAAGGCGACAACCGTCCCGTGGACAACGTCTCGTGGGACGACGCCGTGAAGTTCTGCGAACTCCTCTCCGCCAAGACCGGCAGGACCGTGCGCCTGCCCACCGAGGCCGAGTGGGAATACGCCTGCCGTGCCGGCTCCGAGACGCGCTACTTTTTCGGCGAAGATTCCGATCTCACCGCCCTCGCAGACCACGCATGGTATGACGCCAACAGCGAACGGCAGACGCATCCCGTCGCCCAAAAGAAACCCAACGTCTGGGGCCTGCATGACATGGGTGGCAACGTCTGGGAATGGTGTGCCGATCGCTTCAGCGGACCTTACGAAGACAAGACCGTAACTGACCCGCAGGGCGCGAAAAACGGCGACACCCGCGTCCTGCGCGGAGGTTGCTGGGAAACCGGCCCCCTCAGTGCCCGCAGCGCCAATCGCGGCGGCATCCTCCCCTCGCGCGCCACCAGCCGCTTTGGCTTCCGCATCGTCGTCGAAATCCCATGAGCCACCTACCTGACCCCGAACGCCCGCACGCTCAGCCGATGACCGTATCCACTTATTTCTTACGTCGCCGCCTCGGACCGGGCCGTGCCCATCCAGGCAGACTCGGTCTGCACACCGCGACGGTCCTCCTGATCGCCTCAATGAGTCTGGGCACGCTCTCGGGACAAACGACCACGGCATCGCTTGAATCGACCTTCAGCCAGGCGGCGGAGGCCTACAACAAGGGTGATTACGCCCGCTCGATTACGTTGTTTGAGCAGGTCCTGAAGCAGGCTCGTCCCGGCCCGGTGTTGGAGTCCATCTACTTCACGATTGCGCAGGCGCGACTTCTCCTTGGTGACCACGATGGTGCCATCGAAGGCTTTCGCACGTATCTCAAACTCTATCCCAACGGAGCCCAGTTAAACGACGCGCGAGCCGGTCTCACCAAAGCGTTTATCGCCACCAAGCGCATGCCCGATGCGCTCGCCGCCATCGATTCGTTGCGCAACTTGCGCGAGCGCTCCGGATCACAAGGCATCGACAACTATGCCGTGGTGCTCGATCTCACGCTCAGCATCACCGACTCCCTGCTCGCCGACAAAAAACCCGCGCAAGCCCTGGAGCTGATTCAGTCATCGTTTTTTCGCGACGAGATCATCGACGCGCAACGACGTCGCATCGTGGAACTCGAGCGTCTTCACAAACTCGCTCAAGCGACCGCCGGCGCCACTGGCGCTGACTCCGTCAGCGGGGCCAATCGCGAGGCCTTGGTCACCCGGTTAAAAAATGCCCGTGATGCCCTCAAGCTCATCGAGGACAAGACCGACTTCGACATCCCGCGTCTGCTGCGGCAGGCGCAATGTTACATGGAGCTCGACCGGCCTTGGGAGGCGACGGTCGTCTACAACGAAACCCTGTCGAAGTTCCCCCAGTCTCCGGATCGCGCCTATGCACTGCGCGGACTGATTTTTGCGCGGCAGATGGTCAACCGTCTCGAGGACGCGCAGGCCCTATGCCAGCAGTTTCTCGATCAATTCCCCGCCAGCCCGCTCGCCTCGGAAATCGCCGCGATCGGCGGTCAGATCTCCTCGCAGCTTCAGGATAACAGAAAAGCCGAGGCCTTCTTCGGCACCGCCGTGAGCGGCAGCACGGGCGAGATGCTTGAGCGCGTCATCTTCCAACTCGGCGGAACACGTTTCGCCCTCGGCGACTGGGCCGGTTCGCGCGAGATGTTTGACCGCTACGTGCGCGATTATCCGAAAGGTGAATGGACCGACAACGCCGCCTATCGCTCTGCCATCACCTGGTTTCTCGATATCGCCGATGTCGATCGCTACACCAAGGCGGAGAAAGCCATCAAGGCGTTCATCGATAAAAACCCGTCGAGCGAATACCTCGCCGATGCCTACTATCGATTGGCCGTCTGCAAATTCGCGTTTCAGGAATACAAACTCGTCCTCACGGCCTGCGCCGACTGGCAGCAACGTTTCCCCGCGAACAGCCTTTTGCCCGAGGTGCTTTCGCTTCAGGGCGACGTGCAAAAAACCATGGGCGACACCGAGGCCGCGACCGAGTCCTACCTCGCTGCCGCCGGCGCTTCGTCCACCGACGAGGTGATCTCCTACGCGTTGAACGAGGTTGGTCGTTTGCTTGAACAAAAACGCGATTGGGCGCGTCTCGACTCCGTTTTCGCCGGCCAAATCCAACGCCAGCCTGACAGCAAGCTCGCCCTCGGTTGGTATTACTGGGTCGCGCGCGCCAAGGCCCGCGCCGGACAGATCGATGAGTCGTGGAATTTCCTCGCCGATCACGTCGGCGTCCAGCTCGACAATCCCGCCAATGAGGACGTTGAGAAAATCATCGAGCTCATGGCGCAGATTCGCTCCCGCCAACGCACACCCGAGGGCGCGCCGCCCGCGCCAGCCCCCAACGTCCAACTCAGCGAACGCCTCAAGATCGCCGACGACGCGTCGACCTTGGTCAAAGCGCGCGTGCTTTACTACCAGGCCCGCGTGCTAGGCTTCACCCGTAAACAAGCCGAGGCCGACGCGCTCATCCTCTCGATCGGCCAGCTCCCGCCCGAGGCACTGAGCGCCCCGCTGCTGGCCATTTCGGGCGAGGCACTTTTCAAATCCGGCAACACCGAGCGTGCCGAGACGTTTTTCAACACGTTGCTGCAGCAGTTCCCCAACTCGGACTATCGCGACTTCGCCTATGTCGGCATCGGTGATCTCGCGCTGGCCAAAGACGACGCGCAGTCCGCCCTCGCTCGCTACACGGAAGCGCTCAAAAAAGGTGCCCCGCATCGCCAGCGCGAGGCCACCGTCGGTCAGGCGCGCAGCCAGTTTGCCTTGGGCAACTTCGCCGAAGCCGCCAAGCTCTTCGAGTTGATCGCCGGTGCCAAGGAATGGCGCGGCGAGGCCACCGCCCTAAGCTTGTTTTACCTCGGTGAAATCGCCGTGAAACAGGGCGATCTCCCCAAGGGAATCATCTTTTATCAGCGCGTTTTCGTGAGCCACGTCCGCTATCCCGAATGGGTCGCCAAGTCCTATCTGGCCACCGGCCAATCCTTCGAGGCACTCGGCAAAAACAAGGAAGCCGCCGCCACGTATCGCGAAATGCTTCGTAACGAAAAACTCACCGACCAGCCGCAAAGCGCCGTCGCCCGCACGCGTCTCAAGGCCCTCGACCCCGCATCCACATGAAGCGCTCCCGTCTCCAGATTCTCTCCTGCGTTTTGCTCGCGCTTCTCGGCGGTTCATCGGCGCACGCGCAAACGTTCCACTTCGCCGACGGACGCAAAGTTCCCTTTGCCGAGGCGCGCATCAAGGGCGCCAACATCCTCGTCGCCGTCAAAATCGACGGCGGCGGTTCGGCTGAACTCACCCTGCCCATCTCGACGCTCAATCACATCGACTGGCCCGCGCCCGCCGGTATCGCCGCAGCCGCGGCCGAGCTTGAAGCGGACAAACCCGACGCAGCCCTCGCCAAGATCAACCCGCTCCTCGCCGAGCAGGAACCGCTGCGCGAAGTCCCCGGTTCGTGGTGGAATCAAGGCGCGGTGATCAAAGCGATCGCCCTCGCCCGCCTCGGCAAGGACGTGGATGCCGATGTAGTGCTGGAACGGATGCGCCGCGCCAAGGCCTCCTCCGCCGATCTTTTTCGCGTCGAACTGGCCATCGTTACTCAGCTGGTAAACACCGGCAAAACCGACCAAGCCAGGACCCGCCTCGCCGCTCGTCAAAGCAGCGCCAACGACGAGGACAGCCGCGCCGCCCTCGCCATCATGACGGGCCTCATCGCCGAGAAATCCGGCCGGGCCGAGGAAGCCCTGCTGAGTTATCTGCGTGTCCCTGTTTTTTCTCCCACATCCACGGCGTTAATGCCCGCCGCACTGCTCGGGGCCTCCCGCGCCTACCAACAACTCGGCGACACCACTCGCGCCGCCGACACCCTTTCCACGCTGAAAACGCGTTTCCCTCATTCTTCCGAAAGTGCCCAAGCCTCCCGTTAATTTTCCTACTTTATAACTCCATGAAACTCCTCCGCCTTCTCCGTCCCCTCGGCCTGTCTGCCCTGGTCTGCAACTTGTCCACCCTCGCGTTCGCCCAGGACGCCGCCGCTCCCGCCGGAACCGTCGCGCTCGCCGAGACCAAGACGCTCTTCGACAAGATCATGCTGGCCGGTCCGACGTTCATGCTGATCCTGTTTCTCTCTTCGGTCTTCATGGTGTGGCTGATTATCGACGGCTTGATCCGCACCGCCAAACCCAA
>JBEVND010000357.1:0-4177 GCA_040508285.1 Rariglobus sp.
GCTTAGGGGTAGGCGACCGGCCAACTATTTTTACGAAGGCGGCGATCACACCCGACGCGCCACGATTTGACCGAGTTGAGCGACCGCCGTTTCGATGCGCGGGCTCCAAGGAAACCCACAACTGATACGCAGGCAGTGATTGAACTCGCTCGCGGGCGAAAACAGGAAGCCGGGCGCCACGCTGATACCCGCTTCGCGCGCGGTTTGGAAAATCTCCCGTGAATCCACATGCGTCGGCAACTCCAGCCAGAGGACGAAACCGCCCGCGGGATTACTCACCTTGGTCGATGACGGAAACGTCGCGGCGATCGCCTCGCGCATCTTGCCGACTTGTCCGCGATAGGTGTGGCGCAGGCGCCGGAGGTGATGATCGTAGCCGCCTGTGCGCAGGAACTCCGCGAGCGCGAGGGCCTGGAGCGAGGTGTTGGCAAAGTTGATCGACATCTTAAGCGCGATGAGCCGATCGCGATGACGCTCCGAGGCGATGAAGCCGGAGCGAAAGCCCGGGGCGAGCGTCTTGGAAAACGAACCACACAGAATGACGTTGTCGTGCGTATCCAGAGATTTGAGACAACGCGGGCGCGGCCCCTCGTGCGGTATGTCGCCGTAGATGTCGTCCTCAATCACGGGAATCCCGCGCGCCGCGGCGAGGTCGAGGAGCGCCTTGCGGTTTTCCTCGGGCATAAAACTGCCGAGCGGATTGCTGAAGTTGGGGATGACGACGATCGCGGCGACCTTGCCGCGTTTGACGGCGAGCTCGACGCCTTCGATCGAAATGCCGTCGCGCGCCGAGGCTGGCACGGCCAGGGCCTTGAGGTGGAGTTCGCTCAAGATGTGCAGCAGGCCGTAATAAACCGGCGACTCCACGATGACGGTGTCGCCGGGTCTGGTCACCGCGCGCAACGCGAGGTGCAGCGCTTCGGAGGCTCCGTTGGTGAGGATAAAATGATCGGCCTCCAAGTAACAGCCCCAGTCGAGCGAGCGTCGGCCAAGTTCTTTGCGCAGGCCCAGGCAACCCGGCGTCGGATCATAGTTGATCGCCGCCGCCGTGGTTTTCCTGAGGATGCCGGAGGTGATGCGACTGAGCTTGTCGAGCGGGAGTAATTCGGCGCTCGGGATGGCGCCACCGAGCGGGACCAGCGCGGGATCGGCGATGTCGTGAATAACAGACATCAGCGGGGCAAATCCCTTCAGGTCGGCCGCTGCCGGCACGCGGCGTGGCATGGCGGGTTCGGTCAGGCCGACGGCTTGTTTGGGCCGCACGTAAAACCCTGACTTGGGGCGCGCCTCGATCACGCGGCGGCTTTCAAGAAGCGTGTAGGCCTGCACGACGGTGGGCACGCTCACCTTGTGTTGCCGGCTGAGTTGGCGGACCGACGGCACGCGATCGCCCGCACGCAAGGTGCCCGCTGTGATCATCCCTTCCACATTCTCGGCGAGCTGAAGATAGAGGGGAGACTTGAGGCGGGTTTTCACGGAGTTAATTTTATCAGCGGAAGATGAAGCGGACAATGCACAGTGGTTTAAGGACTCTACCTATACAGAGGATTCTTGGTTTTAAAGTGTATAGGTCGGGTATCTGCGGTGCTGTGGCTACCGGACTCGGCCGGTTTCGATTAAGATCAGTGGCATGACCGGTCTCCTTGATCTCCCTCCGATTTCCACCCGCCTGCTCGCCACGGGAAAGCTCGTGCGAAGGGACGTGGCGGATCGACTTGAGGTTCACTGCACGCGCGGTCGCCTCTGGATCACGGTGGATAACTCACGTGAAGACATCGTGCTCGAAGCGGGCGAACGTCACGAAGTGACCGGACCGACGTTGATGGTCATCGAAGCGCTCACTCCAGCCGAAGTGGTGCTCGACGATGAAGCCCCGCGCGGATTGTTCACAGATGCGGCGTGACGCCGATGAGCGAACGCGGCCTGCGCGTCGTCGTTGGCGCGCGTGACGCAGTCGGAGCGAAATCGTGGCGACACGTTTTTCGCGTGAGCCCGATTGCCGCACGTCCGAGACGCGTTATCCATTTTGCCCACGCACTCCTGACTCATGAATAAAAACATCACCCCAGAGCCGGCGCACGGTTCAGGGAAGTTCCATTACGCATGGGTGGTCGCCGCGGTCACTTTTGTCACGCTGCTCGTTTCCGCGGGCGGACGTTCCGCGGCGGGTGTGTTGCTGCTGCCTTTGGGCAACGAGTTTCAATGGAGCCGCGCCACGGTGTCCTCGATCGTGTCGGTTAACATCCTGCTTTACGGTTTGGTGGGACCGTTCGCCGCGGCGTTTTATCAACGCATCGGTTTGCGGCGCACGATGCTGATCGCGCTGGCGATGATCGCGGTCGGTTATACGGCGTCTACGTTTGCGACTCGCTACTGGCATTTCCTGCTTTCGTGGGGCGTGCTGGTCGGCCTCGGTTCCGGCATGGTGGCGATCGTGCTCGGAGCGTCGGTGGCTAATCGCTGGTTCACCGCGCGCCGCGGACTCGTGATGGGTCTGCTCACGGCCAGCACCGCAACCGGGCAATTGGTTTTCCTGCCGTGGATGGCGTCGATCGTCACCCACCACGGCTGGCGGGGTGTGCCCTGGCTCGTGACCGGTGCTGCAGTCGTGGTGTTACCGGCGGTCTGGTTTTTGATGCGCGACGACCCGTCGGACGTGGGACTGCGCCCGTATGGTGAAACGGGCGTCGCAGCCGAGCCTTCGCGCTCGAAAGGAAATCCCGCGACACTCGCGTTGACGACACTCGCCGAGTCCGTCCGCTCGCGTGATTTCTGGCTTCTGGCCGGTTCCTTCTTCGTATGCGGTGCAAGCACCAACGGCCTGATCGGCACGCACCTCGTGTCGGCGGCTTTCGACTGCGGCATACCGGAAATCAAGTCTGCGGGTCTGCTGGCGCTGATGGGCATTTTTGACCTGGCAGGCACGACCGCGTCGGGCTGGCTTACGGATCGTTACAAGGCGCGGTATTTGCTTTTCACCTACTACGGACTGCGCGGGATCTCGTTGTTGTTTTTGCCCGCGGCGTTGGTCGGGCCCTCCTTCGCATTGCTGATGTTCGCGATCTTCTACGGTCTCGATTGGATCGCAACGGTGCCGCCAACGGTGCGGTTGACCGCAGATGTATTCGGTCGTGAAAAAGCGGGCATCGTTTTCGGATGGATCGTCGCGGCGCATCAATTGGGCGCGGCCTTTGCGACCTCGATGGCGGGGCTCCTCCGCACGACGATGGGTAGTTATACGCCATCATTTATCGCTGCGGGAATCCTCTGCGTAATTGCGGCCATGGGCGTGTTGCCGATTGGCCGAAATCGATCACGCGGTTTCACGACGCTCGCGAAGACTTGATCGATTTTTTGGAAAAAATCTGAAGCGGTTTTGGCCGTTATCCAACGGCCACTTGTGTTTCAGATGAAAGTCGATGGACGTGCGCGCTGATGAAAAAATCAAGTGCTGGCATGCGTTGGCCCACGTCGTGCTAAATTGAATACGTCTCCGCTTAGCGGTGACATTTTTGGGGTAACCAAGAAAGCCACGGGCCGGTCGCTTAGGGGTAAGTGACCGGCCCAACTTTTTTAAGAAAACCGAACCCTGGCGTATTTCTACGCATATCGGTCGTAATCGTGAAGCGAAGCGGATGAGCGCTAGACCGCCTCGCGTTTAAGCAGCCCCGCACGATTCAACCGGGTCGACAACCGGCGTTCATATTTCCGCGTGAGTTCATGTTCCCAAATCCGCATCATCCGCCATCGGTTAGCTCGGAGGGTGCGGGGCGCGAGGAGGTCGCGGGCAATCTTGGCCATCAAGAATTCCACGTCGGTCTCAGGCTGCGTTGCGTGGATCGGATCAATCTGAATCTCGACACGTCTCCTTATGTCTGTGAGCCATTAACTAATGGAGCAAATTGCGAGAAATCTAGCCAACGATTCATGTGGTTGGGCTAGTAGTTTCCCGATTTTTCAAGGAGCTACAATCGATGAAGTAATCGCCTCATTGAGCGCATATATTCGCGATGCGTCTCCCGAGCAGTTTCGAGCTTGGAAAGGATACATTAAGCCGCTGCAGAACGAGTGTGCAGGCTGTCTTACCGCACAACCACATGCCGTGAGTTACGGGGCTGTGCTGGAATATCTGATGCCGGAGAGTTCCAAACGAGTGGACGCCGTATTGCTCATTTCA
>JBEVND010000382.1:0-5310 GCA_040508285.1 Rariglobus sp.
ATCCAGCTGTGGTTCTGGACCCGCCGGAGCTCGGGGACTGGATCTTCGGCGGATCCAGATTTAAGGAAATCGGAGCCGATCCAGCCGTTGGCATTGTAAGCATCCACGATCGTCGTGGCGGGGATAAGACTGCCGGTATTTCCGTAAAAGGACACCCCAACTGGAGCCGCATGACCGGAGACGCCTGAGCCTGTGCTTTTGTTGGTTAGTGTTTTGGCAAGAAACTCAGGATGCGAGGGTGCGACCGGGTTATCGGGTAGGTAAAAATTGCCAAATTCATCTGAAGCCTCCGTCTGCGTAACACCCGCGGCTACGCCGGTCGGCACTCCGCTCGTAAAGGTCTGTTGAAGCCGGTAAAACCCAACGTCTTCCTTCCAGTCGGCGTGTAGGAACGCCGGCGTGGCGAGAAGGAGAAGTGCGCGGAGGTATTCGAACTTCATGGGGAAGGGCGGCCATCAGCCGCTGCGGTGCGCTTAGCCTGGAGGCCAGGCGAGTTGGCGTTTCGCCAGCAGGTGAATGTGGAGGTGGGGAACGCTTTCGCAGGCGTCGGGACCGTGGTTGATGACGAGCCGGAAGCCGCGCGGGATACCGAGTTTTTTGGCTACCGCACCCGCCGTGAGCAGGAGGTGGCCGAGCACGGCTTCATCGGCGGGCGTGGCTTCACCTACGCGTGGAATCACGTTCTTGGGGATGATCAACAGGTGGATCGGTGCCTGCGGCTCGATGTCGTGGATGACGATGCAGCGATCGTCCTCGTGCTCGATCTTGGCGGGAATCTCACGGTCGATGATGCGTTGAAACGGAGTCTTCGGCATGGCGCTGAGTTAAACTCAAAGACACCGGGGCGCAAAGTGCGGAATGCGGCGCTTACAAAAACAACAATCGCAAGTCCGCGCTCGGGGCGGTGCGGGCGGCGGTGAGATCGCGGATGTAGGCAAGGGCTTCCTCGTATTCGCGCTGGCGGCGCACGGTGGCTCGTTTTTCGGGCGGGAGCAGGGCGGGGCGCAGGTTGGTGACGAGGAGCGTCGATTCGCGGAACGGCGTAAGGCGCTTCAGGCCCGTCATGAGTTCGGCGCGGGCGAAGAGCGGCGTGGCGGACGTGAGAGTGCTCAACGCGTCCCAATGGAAAAATCCGTGGCGTGGCTGACCGGCGAAGAAACTCTCCAACAAGCGTGCGGCGGAGGCGTTGAACGCGGCGTCGTATTTGGCGGCGAACTCGGGGTGCTCGGCGGTTTGTTGCTCAAGTTCGGCCAGGCTGAAGGCGATGGCTTCCTTGATCTGCTCGGCGAGGTAAAGGTCGTGGCCGGTGACCTGCGCGAAAAGCGCGTTGATAAAGTGCAGGCGACGCAGGTCGTCGCGGGCGGGCGCGGGCATCAGTCTTTGGCGTGGGGCTTTTTATCGAGCGCGTTGATCTCGTGCATGAACTCCGAGACGTCGCGGAATTCCTTATACACGCTGGCGAAGCGCACGTAGGCGACTTCGTCGATCTTGCGCAGGCGCTGCATAACGGCGTCGCCGATTGCGCGGGATGGGATATCGGTGTCGTATTGCGCCTCGAGGGCGTCGATCACGTCTTCGATTAACATGCCGATTTGCTCGGCATCGACGGGGCGTTTTTGGCAGGCGGCGCGGGCGGAGCGCAGGAGTTTCTCGCGGTCAAAGTCCTCGCGGCGGCCATCGCGTTTGATGACGACCAAGTCTTCGCGCACGATGAACTCAGTCGTGCTGTAACGATGGCCGCACTCCAGGCACTCACGACGACGGCGGATCGACGTTCCCTCTTTGCTAATGCGGGAATCGATGACCTTGTCCTCGATGGAAGTGCACTTGGGGCAACGCATGGTGGAAACGGTAACGGACGCGGCTCAGTTGAGCTTAAGGAAATTCTCCAGGATCTTCATGCCGCCCTCGGTCGCGATGGATTCGGGGTGGAACTGCACGCCCCAGATCGGGAGCTCTTTGTGACGCAGGCCCATGACTTCGCCCTCCTTGGTTTCGGCGGTGATTTCGAGCGCGGCGGGAAAAGTGGCGCGGTCAACGAGCAGTGAATGGTAACGCGTGGCGGCAAACCCCTGCGGCATGCCTTTGAACACATCGGTATCCTTGTGCAGGATCGGCGAGGTCTTGCCGTGCATGAGACGTTCGGCGCGGACGACGTTGCCGCCGAAGTAGTGGCCGATGGATTGATGGCCGAGGCAGACGCCCAGAATGGGCTTCTTGCCGGCAAAGGCGCCGATCATGTCGAGGGAGACGCCGGCATCGACCGGGGAGCACGGGCCGGGCGAGATGAGGACGCGGTCGGGGTTGAGCGCAAGGGCCTCGGCGGGCGTGATCTCGTCGTTGCGGAACACGCGCTGCTCAACGCCCAACTGGCCGAAGTATTGGACGAGGTTGAAAGTGAACGAGTCGTAGTTGTCGATGACGAGCAGCACGGTGGATGTAAGTGCCTTACTATCCTCGCGGGTTGACACCTGGGTCAAGCGTGTCGGTAGGTTTGGGCGATGCCCGACCATTTCCAGCTTTTGAAAACCGACACGGTGACCGCGGCACGGCGCGGGCGTTTGCAAACCCGTCATGGTGTGATCGAAACGCCGATCTTCATGCCGGTCGGCACCCAAGGCACCGTCAAATCCCTCACGCCAGCGCACCTGCGCGAGATTGGCTCACAGATCATTTTGGGCAACACCTACCACCTTAACCTGCGTCCCGGGAGCGAGTTGGTTAAGGAGCTGGGCGGTTTGCACAAGTTCATGGGCTGGGACGGGCCGATCCTCACCGACAGCGGCGGCTTCCAGGTTTTCTCTTTGGCCAAGCTCCGCAAGATGCATGACGATGGCGTGGAGTTTCAGTCCCATCTCGACGGTAAAAAACTCTTCCTTGGCCCGCGCGAGGTGATGACCATCCAGCAAAATTTGGGCAGCGATATCGCGATGGTCATCGACGAATGTCCGCCGTGGCCCTGCGAGCGCGATGCGACGGCGGAGGCCTGTGCGCGTTCTTTGCGTTGGGCGGCCCAGTGCAAACAGATCGCCACGGACAGCGGGTTTCTCGCGGCGGGGCATCACGTGTTCGCGATCATCCAAGGCTCGACCTACGACGACCTGCGTCGCGAGGCGGCGGAGTCGCTGGCCGCGTTGGACTTTCCTGGATACGCGGTCGGCGGCGTGAGTGTGGGCGAGCCCGAGCCGGAGATGCTGAAACAAGTCGGCGCGACCACGCCGTTCATGCCGGCGGACAAGCCGCGTTACACCATGGGCCTCGGCACGCCGCCGCAGTTGCTCAAGATGGTCGCGCTCGGCGTCGACATGTTCGATTGCGTGTTGCCCTCGCGCGTGGCGCGCAACGGTCTGGTCTTCACGCCGGATGGTCCGATGAACCTGCGCAACGAAAAGTATCGCACCGATCCGCGTCCGATAAGCGAAGAAGTCGTCAACTATACGACCCAGTTCTCGCGCGCTTATCTGCGCCACCTCACGGTCGCGGGTGAGATTTTGGCGTGCACGCTTTGCACGCTGCACAATTTGCATTTCTACCTTGATCTCATGGCGCAGGCGCGCGCTCACATCGAGGCAGGCGATTTCGGCACGTGGCATCGCGCATGGGTGAATCGTTACGAAACGGGCGCCGCGGCACGGTAAGCGGCTTGCCAGTTTGGTTTCGACTTCGCGGCGGGCAACTTATCGACTGGCCGCACCATGCGTATTCTTGTCACGGGCGGCGCCGGCTTTCTCGGATCTCATCTTTGCGATCGATTGCTGAAGGACGGTAACGACGTCATCTGTCTCGATAACTTTTTCACCGGCCGAAAGAGCAACATCGCTCATCTGCACGGCCGTCCCGATTTCGAACTCGTGCGCCATGACGTGATCGACCCGTTCAAGTTTGAGGTCGACCAGATCTACAACCTCGCGTGTCCCGCGTCGCCGCCGCACTACCAGTTTAACCCAATCAAAACGACCAAGACCTCCGTGATGGGCGCGATCAACGCCCTCGGTCTGGCCAAGCGCGTGAAGGCCCGCGTGTTTCAGGCGAGCACCAGCGAGGTTTACGGTGACCCGAGCGTGCATCCCCAACCGGAGAGCTACTGGGGCAACGTTAACCCGATCGGCAAACGCTCGTGCTACGACGAAGGCAAGCGCGTGGCCGAGACGCTGTTCTTCGACTATCATCGCGAGAACAAAGTCGATATCCGCATCGTCCGCATTTTTAACACCTACGGCCCGCGCATGCATCCGAATGACGGACGCGTGGTGTCCAACTTCATCGTGCAGGCGCTCAAGGGTGAAGACATCACGATCTACGGCGACGGCCTGCAGACGCGCTCGTTCTGCTACGTCGATGATCTCATCGAAGGCTTCGTGCGTCTCATGAACCAGACCGAGACGGTCGGCCCGATCAACATCGGCAACCCCGGCGAATTTACGATGCTCCAACTCGCTGAACTCACGCTCAAACTCGTGGGTGGAAAATCGAAGATCGTTTATCGTCCGTTGCCATCCGACGACCCGAAGCAACGCCGGCCGGATATCACGCTTGCCCAGAAATACCTGAACAACTGGGCGCCGACGGTTCAGCTCGAAGAAGGCCTTAAGCGCACGATCGCCTACTTCAAAACGCAGATTTAACGACGTCCGCTGCGCCTAACGCGTGAGGTAATTTTTCCCGTCGTCCCTTCTCCCCATCACTATGAGCTACACATCAGAAAATCCATTCGTAGTCGCCGCCGATGCCGAGCCTTCGGAACGCGCGTTGTTCATTCGTCGCACTTATCTGCATCTCGCCTTCGCCATTTTGGCGTTCGTTGTGTTGGAGACGATTCTCTTGCGGATGCCCGGGATCGAAAAGCTGATCCTCACAATGACTGGCGGCATGGGTTGGCTGGTGACTTTGGGCGCTTTTATGGGCGTGTCCTGGCTGGCGGATAAACTCGCCCGTTCGGACGCGGCTCCTGCCACGCAATATCTTGGACTTGGATTGTTTGTCGTGGCCGAGGCCGTGATCTTCCTGCCGTTGATGTATATGGCGGCCTACCGCAGCGATCCGACGGTGATTCCGATGGCGGGCATTATCACCGGCTTGTTATTCGCCGGTCTCACCGCGACGGCGTTTATCACGCGCAAGGATTTCTCGTTCCTCGGTAGCATCCTCACCGTGTGCGGCTTCATCGCGATGGGCGTGATTATCTGCAGCATTCTCTTCGGGTTCACGCTCGGTCTGTTGTTTGCTGCGGTGATGGTTTTCTTCGCGGGTGGCTCGATCCTCTACACCACGTCCAACATCATTCACCACTACCGCACCACGCAGCACGTC
>JBEVND010000412.1:0-5207 GCA_040508285.1 Rariglobus sp.
GGACGAGAGCGCGGCTGGCCTCCCGTTACGCGTCGCCAGTTCGACGCCTTACTCGGGCCCACTGGAGCTTTATTGGTAGGCTCGCCGGAATCAGTCGCCGTTAAAATCCGCGCGGTCGATCAGGCCCTCGGCGGGATTTCACGCATTAGTTTTCAAATGAGCGTAGCCTCCCTCCCCCACGATCAAATGCTGCGCGCGATTGAGCTCCTCGGCACGCGCGTGCGCCCATTGCTGCCGGTCTGACGCGTAGTCGGATCAGCTATCGAGCGCACTGCGCGTCGCCCGACTCATGTGCGCTCCAACGCGCGATCGGCGCTTTTACGATTCCGCCCCTTGTTATCTATCGCCAGCGCCGAGAAACAAACGAGCCCGTGACCAAAACAAAGACGCCGGTGCACAACGCAGCGTGCGAGGGTTCAGGAATGGCTGAAAGGCGCACGGCCTCGAGCTGCGAAACGGTCAACGCGCCGTTATAAATGCGCACATCGTTGAAGAGCGCGGTCGGCGTGCGGTCGTTGACGGTGGCCGGAGTGCCGCCGATCTCGAGGTCAGCCGAGCTGGCGACGATTGAGCCAACTGCATAGGCCGAGGTGCTTTTCAACGTCGCGCTCGTCGTGAGATCGCCGCTGTAGAACAAAGCGCTGCTTCCGTTGTAGGTTACCGCGAGAAAAAGCCACTTATCACTTACATAAGTCACGCTCGTCGATGACACCCCACCGCTGGTTCCATTCACCACAAATGCCAGGGTAAACGCATCCGCACCACCCGCACCGCCTCCAGCGGTGTAGCTGCCCATGTAAAAATCAAATCCATTACTGCCCGTGAGCGTGGACACCAGCCGGTCATTGTTGGCCGCCGCCGTGTCGACGTTAACCCAAAGCGCAATGGTGATCGCACCCAACGCATAGGCCGCATTGTTAGCGGTTGGCGCGACAAAATGATCGCTGGCTCCAGGGCCGACGCGTAGTGCCCGATCGAATACACCCACGCCCGCACCTGAATTGGTAAAAGACGCTGCGCCGCTCGTCGTGCCCGTCACGGCAAGCGAGCCGGAATCCGTGCCGTTGCCATCCAGCTTGTAATGGGAAAGCAGGGTCTGTGCGCCAGCAGAGTTCGCCAGCGAGACAGCCGTAAAAACAACCAGCGCGCGCAAAAGTGCCGAAGTCGAAAACGAGTTCATACTTATCAGGGGTTGGGGTAACGCGGAGAACTGTTTGAGATCCTGGAGACCGCGGCGGTTTTTTCCAGAGAATACCTGCCTGATTTCACCCCGCTGATGCCACCCAATTTCAGCAGTTCGGGTCGCAGCGGCCTCGTTGTTCGAACAAGCCTCTAGGCTTTTGCGTTTGCCCCTCATTGCTGACTAGCCCGCGTCTCCGTTCATGCACTACGGGTAGGTCGCCCCGCTTTCTGTTAGCTCCCCACTCCGCTCGGTTCCCCGACGTTAACCGCCCCCGGTTGCGTCCCTTTCGCCCCTTTGCTTCGCGCACCCCTGCGAGAAGACAACCCCACCCCATGACCATGAATATAACCCCACGGTTTATTACGTCCCCGCTACGCCTTGGCCTGCTTGCAGGCCTGTTCCTGAGTTCGGTCCTCGCAGCCACCGCCCAAGCCATGAATTGGACAACCGTCCGCGTCGGTGGTGGGGGCGCCACCACCACCGTCCAAGCCCATCCGAAGGTGCAGAACCTTTTCTTCATCACCACCGATATGGGCACGCCCTACCGGTGGAACCACACCACGCAGCGCTGGGAAGGCATGTTCTACAAAACGAGCGTCACCGGCTGGGACAACCGTCATGCCGCCGCCCGCCTCGCTTTCGTCCCGAGCGACACGACCGGCAACACGCTTTACGCCACCGTTGGCGGTCCGTGGAGCGTCGATGGCACGGTCCTGAAATCGTCCAACCGGGGAGATACCTGGACCGCCCTCCCCATCCTGATCGATGTTAAGCCCAACAAAGAACAGGGCGCCGGCCAACGCATCGCGGTCGATCCGTTGAACAGCAATATCGTGTATGTCACGACCCGCTCCAGCGCGACGGTCACCGCGACGAACGGCACCTTTAAATCCACCGACGCGGGTGCTTCGTGGACGAAGATCAACAATCTCTACGGCAGCTTCGTGGAGTTCGACGTGAGCGGCGGCACGCTCGGTGGTGTCACCAAAAACATCTACATCGGTTGCTCCGACGGCGTGCATCGCAGCACCGATGGCGGCGCGTCGTTTACGCTGATGCCAGGCAGCCCGACCGGCGTCGTCAAAGCCGCCCTTCATTCCAATGGCACGATGTATGTGACCGCCGGCAACCCGTGGGTCACCGGAGGCGGTGTCGGACCCGGCGTGTTCAAGTGGAACGGCAGCACGTGGGCCACCATCACTCCGCCCTCGGCCGGCGCTTACGCCGGTGTGGCGGTCAATCCGCAGAACAGTCTCCACGTCGTCGTGAACAGCACCACGTTTGTCCCGAATCACGGCCCGTTTAACCACTATCGCTCCAACGATGGCGGCGCGACCTGGACCTTCATCGATCGAATCCACGACAAAGCCGAAAACCCTTGGTTCGACACCAGCAGCGGACAAGCCTCCACGAGTTTTTGCTGGGACCCGTTCAACGCGAGCAGCGTCTGGTTCAGCGACTTCTTCTTCGCCTACCAGACCACCGACATCTGGACCTCGCCCAAGGTCACCTGGCGTTCGCGCGCCGCAGGCCATGAAGAATCCGTTTCCATCGGCACGCTCCTGTCGCCTCCTTCGGGCAGCAACCTCCTGCTCTCCAGCGTAGCCGATATCGGCGGCTGGGATCATAAGTCCCTGACCGCTTCGCCCTCGATCGGCATGATGACGTTTTTCCCGTGGACCTTTGCCAAACCGGGAACGGGCAACATGACCGGCGTGGCCATTCAAGAAACGAATCCCAACTTCATCGCCCGCGTGGGTCGCGTGGGTTGGGACGGCGCGGGCTACGCCGGATACTCCACCAACGGCGGCACGTCCTACACCCAATGGACCAGTCCCACCGATGCCGCCGGTGGCCGCATCGCAGTTTCCGCCACCAGCGAAACCATGGTGTGGGTTACCCAACAAAACGGTTCTTATCGCTCCGCCAACCGCGGCGTGACCTGGACCGCGATTCCTACCCTGCCCGTCGGCATTATCATCGGAGGAAACAATCTCTTTTCCGCCGGTCCCCGCTACCCCTTGGCGGCCGACAAAGTGAACGGAAACAAGTTCTACGTTTATCATAACTCCCGGATGTATGTGAGCACCGACGCGGGCGTAACCTTTGCCGCCGGCGGAGCCCTGCCTTACTCGTGGCCGCAGAACAACCTCACCGTGGACACCACACCGGGGAAGGAAGGCGAAGTCTGGGTCGGCATCATCACCGAAGGCCTCCACCGTTCAACCAACTCGGGTGCGTCATTCACCAAGATCCCCAACGTGCAAAGCGCCGAGTTCATGGCGATCGGCAAAGCCTCGCCCGCGACCCCGACGGTTCCCGCGATCTACGTTTTCGGCACCGTCAATAACATCGCCAACAGCCTCTTCCGCTCGGACGACAACGGCGTCACTTGGACCAATCTCGGGGTGCCGCAAATCGGCGTGAATCCCAACAGCATGGCGGCCGACCGCCAGGTTTACGGCCGCGTATTTTTCGGCACCACCGGCAACGGCACGATGGTGGGCTCCATCGCCGGCGACATCACGCTGGCCGCCTCGGCCGACGCCTTCGTAAAGGACGGCGTCAGCGCCTCGACCAACTACGGCACCGACACCGGCCTCACCGTGAAAACCGATGCGGTGGACTGGAATCGCCACACCTACCTCAAGTTCGATTTGAGCAACGTCTCCGGTCCGATCAACGCGGGCCGGGTCCGCCTGTGCGTGCAGTCGGCCGGTGCAACCAGCAGCAACGTCTCCATCTACGCCAGCGCCAACACCAGCTGGTTGGAAAACGGTATCACCTGGAGCACCAAGCCCGCGACCACCGGCGCCGCGCTCGCTTCCGTCACGATCCCTGGTGGCATCGCCGCCGGCACTTGGTTTGACTGGGACGTGACCACCTACCTGCAGCAGGAGAAAGCAGCCGGCCGCAACACCGTGACGCTCGTGCTCCAATCGTCCACGCCGGGCAGCGCCACCGGCGTCACGTTCAACTCCCGCCAGGCCTCCGGCAATCAGCCCCAGTTGAAAGTCGTCGCGAGCAACCTCACGCTCGCCGCCTCGGCCGATGCCTACGTGAAGGACGGCGTCAGCGCCTCCGCCAATTACGGCGCGGATACCGCGCTCGCGGTCAAACTCGATGCGATCGACTGGAACCGCCAGGCCTACCTCAAGTTCGATCTGAGCAACGTCTCCGGCGCACTCAGCTCGGGCAAGGTTCGCCTGTGTATTCAAGATGCCAACACGTCCAGCCGCGCCATCAGCGTCTATGCCTCCGCCAACACCAGTTGGAGCGAAAGCGCCCTCACGTGGAACACCAAGCCGGCCACGACCGGTGCCGCCCTCGCCACCGTCACGATCCCCGGCAGCAGTCCGGCCGGAACATGGTTTGAATGGGACGTGACCGCTTACCTCCAGCAAGAGAAGGCCGCCGGCCGCAACACCGTGACGCTCGTGATTCAGTCGCCCACCGCCGGCAGCACCACCAACGTCGCGTTCAACTCCCGCGAAGCCGCCACCAATCAGCCCCAGCTCAACCTGATCCAGCAGTAACCCGCGTCAGTCCGCTCCGGCTTGGTTTCGGGCCTTGTTTTCCAATGGGAAACAAGGCCTTTTTGGCGTAACAAAGGTTTTTATTTCGGCGCGCTTCTCCTCCCCCCACTTTTACCAACGCCCTTATCCTTAAAGATTAAAACGAGCGCCCCAGCTTTAAAGTCCGGTTGATTTTCATCAGTCGATTTAACTCCAAAATCTGCAGCAAAAGACCCAACCTCGATAAATGATGCAGGACATCTTTGACCTGCCATTCTCTTCTGAAAATTCACGTGGTCCGGCTAAACCGAGCGCGGGTTCGCCGCCGCCTCCGTCAATACAACCGAAGACAAAAGGCCACGAGGATGACCGGCCCAAAGAGATCCTCTTTCTCGGCCTTCTCTTGGATCCCGCGCTGTTCTCAACGACCACCAGTCGGATTCTCGCCACCTGTAAGAAGTATAAGTTTACCGGCCGGCCAATCGCTGCCGAGCGCCTGCATATATCCT
>JBEVND010000416.1:0-11123 GCA_040508285.1 Rariglobus sp.
ATCGCCGTGGCGATGGCTTACTTCGTTTCGAGGAACTTCAGGATGTCGTCGGCTTGCTGTTTGGTGGAGCCTTTGGTGTCCGCGTAGACGATTTTGCCGTCTTTGATGAGGTAGGCCTGGCGGGCGGCGAAGGGGCGGATGGAGGACTGGCCGAAGGCGGTCATGACTTTCTTTTCCGTGTCGGCAATCAGGGTGTAGGGCAACTTGTGCTCGGCCTTGAACGCCTTCTGTTTTTCAACGGTGTCGGTGCTCACGCCGATGATCGAAACGCCTTTCTTGGTGAGTTCCTCGTAGCCGTCGCGCAGGGAGCAGCTTTGCGCGGTGCAGCCGCCAGTGAAGGCTTTCGGATAAAAGAAAACCAGCGTGTAAGGGCTTTTCGAATACGCTTCGGAGAAGGCCAGTTCGGTGCCGGCTTCGGTGGTGGCGGTGACTTGGGGCGCGGCGTCGCCGACTTTGATCGGCTCCGCGAAGGTGAAAATCGACATGGTGAGGAAAGCGGTGAGGGCGAGGAGGCGTTTCATGGAGGAGTGAGCCGTAGCGTGCCCGCCGGCGTGGGTTTCGCAAGCGGGCGCTGGCTGAAGGCGTGGGACTACTCCACGCCGGTGACGGGCAGATCCGCACCGTGTTCGATGGAGAACTTGAGCGGGATCTCGCGTTTTTCACCGGCTTTCAGGTCGAGGCGCCAAGTGAGTTTCCCTTCGGAATCACGGGCGATGCCGAGCTTGGGCGGACGGGCGGCGGCGTCCTCGGGCTTGAGGAGTTCGCGTTCGGCCGGAGCGAGGAGTTTCACGATGATCTTCTCGTCGCGGGCCACGGGCACGGCGTCTTTGATGACAACGCGCTCGGTGGTGCGCTTGTTGTTGGTGAGCGTCACGAGGATCTCGTAGGTGGTGCGGCGGCTTTTGGTCGTAAAGCCGGTGTCCTCGGTGAAACGCGAGACGATCTTGCGCTTGATGGAAATGCCTTCGTCGGCGCCGAGGTTGAGCGTGAACTTTTCGCCGGGCATCGTGGTCGCGAGGCGCGACGTGGCGACAAACGTTTCGTCGAGAAAAACGTTGAGCGCACCGGCCAGAAGCGGGAGTTCGCTGTGGTTGGTCACGTAGGCCGCGAGGTAGGCGGTTTCCTGGAGCTTGGGCGTCGCTTGATACTGGAGCTCGGCGGACTGCGTGACGGAGCCGAGCGGCACACGTTGCGGGGTGTTGTCGCTCGCGAGGGTGACGGGCGCGGCGATCTTGAAACTGGCGCTGGTGGCGGCGGTCTCGATGGCGGCGATGCTCAGGGTCGAGGCGATTTCCGGTTCGGGAGGCGGGGCGGGCGATGCGGCGGGGGAATCGCCCCACGCGCCGCCGAGCGTGGCGGAGTTACTGAAGCTGGCTTTGGACGCAGCCGAGACGGAGCCGACCGCACGATCCATGGCGAGCGAGCTGCTGTTGAATTTGCCGTAGGTGACCGGCCGCGAGAGATCGACATACCACGGGGAGATCTCGGGCGCGGCGCCGCCGAGACCGGGACGCGCGGTGGAGAGCGTGAGTGCGATGTTGTTCCAGTCTTCGCCGGTGGCGTTGCGAACGACGCCGAAGGCATCGAGCTCGACCTGACGTTTTTCGGAGCGCAGGCGCGCATCGTAGGCTGGCGTCCAGGACGCGCCGGGCAACGCATAGCTCAAGGTCACGTCCAGCTTGGCGGCGGCCGCCGCAGAGAGGCGGACGGTGACGGTTTTGGTCGCACGACGGCCCGGTTGTTTACCGCGCAATTCATTAAGCTGGGACTGGAGCGCGGAGGCTTTTTCGGTGAGCGCGGTGCGTTCGACGTCGAGCTTTTGTAACGCGGTGTCAAGGCGGGCGCGTTGGGTGGCAGAGAAGCCGAGGAGCTTTTCGTAATCTTCCAATGACGGCCGCGTTGGCGGAGTGGAGTTGGTCGGGCCGTGAGTGGGAGAAGTGGATGCCTTCTCGATGTTGATGAGCAAAGCGCGTTGCGAATCGAGGACGGCACCTTGGTCGTTCAGTGCCCGTTCTTCGCGGCGGAGCGCGAGGAGTTGGTCGTCGAGGGCTTTAATGCGAGCGTCGGGTTCGGCAGTGACGAAGACGGTGCGCGTAGAAATATCGATCAGCGAGGCGGCGGCGTTGCCCTTCGCGGTGACTTGCACGGATTCGTCGAGGAGCGCGGACGGCAGGTTGGTAAACGTGATCTCGTTCGTGGCGGCGGCGACAGCGATACCGGTGGCCTGGCGTGTGAGCACGGCGCGGTCGGTGTAAACGGTGGCCGCGGTGAGTGTGGATTCTGCCGGAATGGGCGCGGCGTGCACGAGCGTCGCGGATGCGAGCAAGAACGGGGCGAAATAGCGGAGGTTCATGGGATAGGAAGGGATGACGTGATCGAGAAATGAAGGGGCGGTTATTCCACGCCGGTGACGTGGAGATCGGCGGGGTGTTCGATGGAGAATTTGAGCGGGATCTCGCGTTTCTCGCCGGCTTTGAGGTCGAGGCGCCAGACGAGCTTGCCGTCTTCTTCGCGGGTGACTTCACGGCCGGGTTTGTCCTTGGTGCCGACTTCTTTTTCAGCGGGGGACAGGAGCTTCACGATGATCTTTTCGTCGCGCGAGGTGGGCAGCACGTCTTTGAACACCACGCGCTCGGTGGTGCGCTTGTTGTTGGTGACGGTGATCAGGAACTCGTAGGTGATGCGCTTGGTTTTGCCGCTGAAGCCGGTGTCTTCGGTGAAGCGGTTGACCAGCTTGCGCTTGAAGGCGACGCCTTCGTCGGCTCCGAGATCGAGCGAGAATTTTTCGCCGGGCATGATCGTCTTCAGGCTGCTGGTGGCGACGAAGGTGTTGTCGAGAAACGTGCTGACGGCGCCGGCGAGAAACGGGAAGTCGGTCGTATTGGTGGTGTAGGCGCTGAGGAACGCGGCTTCGAGTTGCTTGGGCGTGGCTTGATACTGGAGGTTCGCGTCGAGCCGGGTGGTGGCGATGCCGACTTTCTGCGGCGAGTTGTCGCTGAGGATCGTGGCGGTGGTCGGGATCTTGAACGATGCGCTGGTGGCCGAGGTGTCGAGGGTCGCGAGGGAGATCGTGGATTCGGCGGGGGCAGGAGGAGCGAAGTGATCCGCGCTGGCGGCTTCGAGCGCGAGGCCGTTGAACGTCTGGAAACCGGCACCTGAAAGACCGTCGGCTCCGATGATCGTTTGGGACGCATCGGCGCGCTTGAATTTGGCTCCACGCGAACGGGTCTCTTCATTGTAACGAACCGCGTCCACAATCCATGGATACAACTCCGGCGCGGCACCGCCGAGGTTGGGGCGCGCGGTGGAGAGGATGAGGGCAATGTCTTTCCAGTCTTCGCCGGTGCCGTTGCGGACGACGCCGAAGTAGGTGAGCTCGACGGCGCGATCGTCAGTGCGCAGGCGGGCGTCGTAGGCGGGAATCCAGGAAGCGCCGGTGAGTGCATAGGCGAGCGTGATGTCGAGGGCGCCGGCTTGCGGAGTGGCGACACGAACGGTCACGGTTTTGGTGGCGCGGCGCGTCGGGTGTCGTCCGCGGAGCTCGTTGAGCTGCGACTGGGTGGCGGCGACTTTGCGGGAGAGTTCTTCGCGTTGCTGGTCGAGTGACTGGCGTTCGGTGGCGATGCGGGCGGCGTTGTCGCCGGTGAAGGCGAGGAGCTTTTGCCAGTCGTCGAAGGTGGGACGCGGGGCCGTGGCGTCTTTGGGCGCGGGTTGGGTGACGGCGGCTTCGATTTTAAACAGCACAGCGCGCTGCTGCTCGAGCACGGCGAGTTTGTCCTGAAGCGTGCGATCCTGGCGTTGGAGCGAAATGAGTTCGTCTTCGAGGGTTTTGGCGCGCGGGTCGGCGGTGACTTCGGCGTAGGTGATGCGGGCGCTCACATCGAGAATCGTGGAGGCGACGCCGCGGCCGCTGACTTGGAGCGACTGGTCGAGGAGGCCGGCGGGCAGGCCGGCGAAGGTGAGTTCGCTCTGACCCGAGGACAGTTCGACGCGGGCCTGACGGGTGATCACCGCGCGATCCGCGTAGACGGTGGCGGCGGTGATGGAGGAGTTTGCGGGGATCGGCGCGGCCAGTGCGCTGCCGGCTAAGAGGGCGAACAAGAGCGGAATACGAAGCAGTTTCATGGGGATCGTCGGGGAGGTGAAGAGGCGCAAGCAGCCTGCACCAATGTCTCAACGAACCAAGCCGGCAGTTGTTAGGAAATTGTCATGAAAAAGGCGGCTCCGGGTTTCGGAGCCGCCTGAAGAGGCGAAGGATCGACCGGTTAACTAGCCGGTCAGGCGACGCTGGGCTTTACCACGTGTCGCTGCGGAACGGCACGGCGGGCAGGCCTTCTTTGTTGAAGAGGCCGGCGCCGGGGGCGTTGCGCCAGGCGTAGCGAACGGCGACGGGCTCGGGAACTTCGGCGCTGGTGACGACGACGGTGTTGTTCTCGATCTTGGCCTGGGCGGCCTTGAAGACTTTGTCTTCACCGGCGAGTTCGAAGCCGACGAGTTCGGTCAGCGGAGCGATCAGGCCGCCGTGAGCCTCGGTGAAGCTCACGCGGAAGCCGGCGCCTTCGCGTGCGGCTTTTTCGAATACGGGGCCGCTATCGACGATCTTCTGGCCGTAGTCGCGAGCGAGGGCGAGGCGGGCGAGGCGACGACCGACGTCTTTCTTGTTGCGCGGGTGAATGTCACGCACGTCGCCGATGTCGATGATGACGGCCTGGCCGGTCTTGGGCAGCGAGAGGGTCTTGGTCTGCGACTCGCGGAGGAAGGCCCAAGCGGTGTCCGTGGGGCTCTGGAAGTTCGCAAGCTGCACCCAGTAGAACGGAAAGTCGCCCTGGCCGAAGGCGGAGCGCCAGTCGGTGATGAGAGCGGAGAGCAGCGCGTTGTATTCGTTGGCGCGACCGGCGTTGGACTCACCCTGATACCAGATGGCACCGCGGATGGCGTAAGGCACCAGCGGATTGATCATCGCGTTGCTCAACGTGGAGGGGCGTTGCGGGCTTTGGGCCGGGTCGCCGGGCTTGTTCGGAGCGCGCTTGGCAAAGGGCGTGCCGGCGGCCTTGGCGGCATCGCGCTCGGCTTCCCAGGCGGCGAGTTCGGCGGGGAATTTTTCGAGGCGCGAAGGATATTCGGCCACCGTCTTGGTCCAACGCTCGCCTACGACGGCGAAAGCGGGATTGGCGGCGAGCGTCGGCGCGCTGATCCACGGCTCGATCTGGGTGCCGCCCCAGTTGCTGCCGATGATGCCGACCGGAACGTTCAGAATCTCGTAGAGATCCTTGGCGAAATAGTAACCGACGGCGGAGAAATTATTGGTCGTGGCGGGGCTGGCGACTTCCCACGTGTTGCGCTCAACGGGAACCGTGGCGGCAGGCGCGTCGGCGACGGTCTTCTTGATCTTGATGTGACGGATCAGGGGGAATTTCGCGGAGGCGGGAACGTCGATGGCTTTGTCGTAGGTGTTGCTGACGGTCCACTCCATGTTGGATTGGCCGGAGGCGATCCAGACTTCGCCGACGACGACGTTGGCGAGCGTGATGGTGTTGTTGCCCTTGATAACGAGTTCGGCGGGCGTGGCGTTGGCGGCCTGTGCGGGGAGATCGACGCGCCATTTGCCGGCGGCGTCAGTGGTGGTCGCGAGGGACTGACCGGCGAAGGTCACAGAGACCTTCTCGCCGGCGTCGGCGGTTCCCCAGACAGGGATGGGCTTGTCGCGCTGGAGCACGGCATTGTCGGTGAACAAAGAGGCGGGCTTCACGTCGGCGCGCAGGGACGCGACGAGGCTCAGGGCCGCCAGGCAGATGGGGGTGTAACGCATGGGAACGTTAGCCATGCGCATCGAAGTGCGCGCTGCAAACGCGTTTTATGCGTCCGTCTCGGTTTTGTACGTCGCCGTCGGCAACGGCGCGCCGTGCAGAAACGCGTGCAACTCCGCCGCCATGCGCGGGCCAAATCCGCCGACTTCGGCGATCTGCTCGACGCTGGCGGCGCGCAAACGCTCGATGCTGCCGAAGTGCCCCATCAACGCCGTGCGACGCACCGTGCCGAGGCCGGGAAACTCGTCGAGGACGCTCTCGCGGATTTTCTTCGAACGCAGGTCGGCGTTGTAGGTGTTGGCGAAACGATGCGCCTCGTCGCGCAAGCGCTGGAGCAAGTTGAGCGCGGGCGAGTTGAGCGGCAGGTTCAGCGGAGCGCGCTCGTCGGGGAAGATGATCGTCTCGTGCTTCTTCGCGAGGCCGATGAGCGTTGGCGGATTCACGTCGATGGCGACAAACGCCTTGAGCGCCGCGCCGATCTGGCCGCGACCGCCGTCGATCACAACGAGATCGGGCAGGGGTTTGTTCTCGGTTTTCAACCGGTGATAACGACGGCCGACCACTTCCTCCATCGCGCGAAAGTCATCGTTGCCGATGAAGCTCTTGATCTGAAAACGGCGGTATTCGTTTTTGTCGGGTTTGCCGTGGGCAAAGTGCACCATCGAGGCGACGACGAACGTGCCGCTGATGTGCGAGATGTCGAAACACTCCATCGTGCGCGGCGGCGCGGCCATGCCCAACGCTTCGCCGAGGAGCCGCATCGCCTCGTCATCGTGCTCGGGCACGGTGGGATCGAAGCGCTCGAAGGTGCGGGTTTTCGCGAGGGTTTTTTGCAGCGCGAAAACGATGTCGCGCAGCTCGGCGGCTTTTTCGAATTCGTGTTTCTCGGCGGCAGTCATCATCTCGGCGCGGAGCGTTTCGAGCCATTCGCGCGACTTGCCCTCGAGGAAGGCGCAGGCGTCCTCGGCGCGGCGACGGTAGTCCTCGGGCGTGGTTTCGTTGGCGAAACCGTAGAGCTCCTGGCGCACGTCGTCGTAGAGTTGCCAGCGACCGTCGGGCAGGCGTTGCGGCGTCGCATCGCCGAGGAGAATGCCGAACTGGCGGCGCATCTGCGCGAGGGTTTTGCGCAGCAGTCCGCTGTGGGCGAACGGGCCAAAGTAGCGGGCGCGATCGTCTTTTTTGAAACGCGTGAGAATGAACTTCGGCAGCTCCTGCGAGAGATCGACGCGCACGAGCAGGAAGCGTTTATCGTCGACGAAGTCGGTGTTGTATTTGGGTTTCCACTGCTTGATCAGCTTGCCCTCGAGGAGCAGCGCCTCGGGTTCGGACTTCACTTCGACGACGTCGAAATCGGCGATCATCTCGATCAACGCGCGGATCTTCGGGTGAAACGTCATCGCGCGCGACGGCGTGAAATACGACGACACGCGCTTCTTCAACGCCTTGGCTTTGCCCACATATATGATGCGCCCGAGTCGATCCTTCATGAGATACACGCCAGGCTTTTCGCTCAGGTGGCGGACTTTCTCTTTTAGGTTTATTGGTTCGGGTGCTGGCATTTTGAGGCAGTTTAACCTAGTTTCCCACTTCGCAAGTATGCTTTCGCCAAATACTCCGTCGGCTACCGTGGTCAGGAACAAACGCTATGAGTTGCTCACGCTGGGCGACGAGCTGTTGCTCGGCCTCACCGCCAACGGGCACCTCACTTACATCGGTGCGCAACTCGGGCGGCGCGGCGTGTTGCTGCAACGCAACGTGACGATCACCGACGAAGCCGACGCGATTGTTGAGCAATTTAAGGACAGCTGGGCCAAGTCGGATGTGATCATCACCACGGGCGGACTTGGGCCGACCTGCGACGACCGCACACGCGAAGCCATCGCCGGCGTGCTCGGGCAGCAACTGGTGTTTGAGCCCGAGATCGTGAAGGCGATCGAGGCGCGGTTTTCGCGACTCGGCCGCAAGATGACGGATAACAATCTCAAGCAAGCGTATCGTTTTGAACGGGGCGAAGTGTTGCCCAATGCGCATGGCACCGCGCCCGGGCTCTGGGTCGAGCAGGATGGCAAGGTGCTCATCATGCTGCCCGGCCCGCCGAATGAATTGCAGCCCATGTTTGCCGAACAAGTGATCCCGCGCCTCGCACAACGCGGCCTGTTGCTGGATCGCGAAGCCTACGTGCAGGTGCGCAGTGCGGGTGTCGGTGAGTCGGCGTTGGAGGTGAAGTTGCAGCCGATTTTTGATCGTTACGGCGAGGCGCTGAGCATCGCGTTTTGCGCACATGCCGGCCAGGTGGACGTGCGTGTGAGTTCGCCCTCGGCAGCGCTTTCGTTTGCGCAACTCGACTCGATCGCGGCGGAGTGCGCGGCGTTGTTGGGCGAGGATTTCATGTGCTTCGGGTCGGACTCGATGGCGAAGGTGGCGGGCGATTTGTTGCGTGCGCAGGAGCAGACGCTCGCGGTCGTCGAGACGGCGACGGGCGGCATGCTGGCGAGTGCGTTCACCGATATCTGTGGCGCCTCGAAATTTTTTGCGGGCGGCTGCGTGTGTTATTCGAACGAGTCGAAGATGCAGCTCCTCGATGTGCCGGAGTGTTTGATGAAACAGCACGGCGCGGTGTCCGACGAATGTGCGGTCGCGATGGCGGTCGGCGCGGCGGAGCGACTCGGCGCTGACTATGGTCTGGCGATCACCGGCTTCGCGGGTCCGTGTGGCGGCAACAACGAAAACCCCGTCGGCACGATCTACATCGCGTTGCATTCACCGCACGGCGCGTGGTCGAAGAAACTTCATTATCCCGGCCCGCGTGCGACCGTGAATCGCCGCGCGGTCAATGCCGCGCTCGATTGGTTGCGCCGCGAATTGGTGCGTTCGGCGCGCGGCTCGACGGTCACGAGCGCGCGGTCGTCGGGCGGTCGTCAGTAGGCGAAAGCGTGTTGGCGGTTGTCGCGCCATACCGCGATAGTGCGATAGTCGCGGTCGGTCGCGCAGCGCACGCGCGGTCAGGCAGTGGCTTTTTCGGTGTAGAGCGCGGCGAGCGCGGCACCGATTGCCTGCGAGAGTTCGCCGAGGGTCGCAGCGGTGATCTTCATGCACCTGCGCTGCGCGGGATACAGGTAGGTGTTGGCGGCTTTGCGGATGCCTTCGAGATAACGTTCGCGGAACTCCGGCGTGGTGGATTCCGGATCGATCAACCCGCCACCGATCACCACGAATCCGGGGTCGAGCGCCATCGCCAGATTGGCGACGTGGAGGCCGAGGGCACGGGCTTGCAGATCGAAGATTTCCAGGGCGAGCGCGTCGCCTTTTTGCGCGAGTCCGCGGAGGGACAGCGCCTTGTGTTTCGGCGTGTCGCTCGACGAGGCCAGCGCATGGCCGGGATAACGCGGCAGCAGGTGGCCCAGGTATTGAGGGAGTCCGGAGATTGTAGTGTAAGCTTCGATACAGCCCCAGTTGCGACCGCAGCCGCAGGCGAAGGGCGGGACTTTCTCAAGGCCGGCGCCGAGCAGGTGAAGCGGCGTGGGCATGTGGCCGCCTTCCATGCCGGCCAGATGATCGCCGGAGAGGGGCAGGCCCCGCGCGTCGATGTAGGCGGTGCCGAGACCGGAGCCGGGCGCAAGAAGGACGACCGAGGCTTTTTCATCGCCGCGCGCGCGAGCGGCTTCACCCACGCCGCCGAGATCGCCGTCGTTGCCGACGACCAGCGGAATGTTGCGACCGGCTTTTTGGGCGAGTGCGGCGGAATAGTCGGCGTGGAAATTCCAGCCTTCGAAGGACGGCGGCAGGTTGGCCGAGCGATCGAGCACGCCGTAGCTTTGATAAGGGCCGGGCAGGGCGAGACCGATGCCGGCGACTTGGGACCAGTCGAGCCGGTTGTCGGCGAGAAAGCCTTCGACGCCCTCGACCCAGCCTTTGATGACGGCGGCGGTGCCGTCTTGGGAGTTGGTCGAGCTCTGGCGGAGCTTGGTGGAGATCGGCGTGCCGTCGGCCCAGACGCCGCCGGTTTTGGACGTGGTGGCGCCGCTGTCGGTGCCGATAAAGACGGACGGGCTGCTCATGACGGGAGCATGCCGATAAAGCACCACTCCCGTCAACGCATGCCCGAGAAACGGTCTATCCCAGAAGATTCTCTAAAGCAGCGAGGTATTTCTCCTTCGTGCGCTGGATGACCTCGGCGGGGAGCTTTGGAGCGGGCGGAGTCTGGTCCCACTTGATAGCGAGCAAGTGATCACGGACAAATTGTTTATCGTAGCTCGGGGGCGAGCAATCGGTGCGGTATTCGTCGGCCGGCCAGTAACGCGAGGAGTCGGGCGTGAGCACTTCGTCGATGAGCACGAGATTGCCGGCTTCATCGGTGCCGAACTCGAACTTGGTGTCGGCGAGAATCATGCCGGCGGCACGGGCTTTGTCGTGGCCGAGCTGATACAGCGCGAGGCTGGTGGCCTTGACCTTTTCGTAGAGCGCGGGGCCTACCGCGGCAGCGCCCTGCGCGTCGTTGATCGGCATGTCGTGTTCGCCCTTGGGCGCCTTGGTCGTGGGCGTGAAGAGCGGTTGGGGCAACTTGTCGGCCTGCTTGAGACCGGCCGGAAGACGATGGCCGCAGACTTCGCCGGTTTTTTGGTAGGACGACCAGCCACTGCCGACAAGATAACCGCGGACCACGCATTCGATGGTGAGCGGCTTGAGTTTGCGCACGATCATAGAGCGCAGTTGCAGATCGCGGTCGGTGATGCCGCGGCGGGCAAACTCACCGGCTTGATCGGGTAAAAGGTGGTTGGGCAACAGGTGGGAGACTTGGGCAAACCACCAGTTACTGATCTGGGTTAAAATGATGCCTTTGCCCGGAATCCCATCAGGGAGAATGACATCGAAAGCCGAGAGGCGGTCCGAGGCGGTCAAAAGCAACGCGTCGCCGAGGTCGAAAATCTCGCGGACTTTGCCCGAGGCGATGCGGGGGAAAGGCAGGCCGTCGATGGACGTGACAGCGCGGGCGGGCAGGGCGGCGGCGATTTGGGCGGAGGTCATGAGCAGGAAAAGAAGGACAGAAGCTGGAGGCGGCCGGAAGCGAAAGCGAAAAGCAGCCTGAAGTTTTCCCTTGCGCGAGGCGGGGGCGGGGTTACGTTCTCGCCTCCGTTCTAAACGTCCCCATCGTCTAGCCCGGTCAGGACACGTCCCTTTCACGGATGTAACCGGGGTTCGAATCCCCGTGGGGACGCCAACGAAATAGCCGCCAAGTAGGCGGCTTTTTTGTTGGCGCGGGCCAAGGGAAGCCCAACCCGCGACCGCTATTCTTCGCTCATCAACGCTAATGCCGAT
>JBEVND010000444.1:0-3553 GCA_040508285.1 Rariglobus sp.
TGACCCACTGGCTGGCGCCGGTGGTCTGGTTGATCGAGACGTTGGCGGTGCCGCCGGCGTGGGTGACGGCGACGGGAACGTTGGTGCTCCAATTACCGAACTGGGGCCAGCGCAGGTAAACGTCACGCAGGCCGGCACCGGTGAGGGTTGGAGTAAAGCGGACCGATTTCACGCCTTTGCCGCTGTTGCCGTCGTGGAGATAGTTGGTGCCGTAATACGTGGAGGGAACGTTGGGCACGGCCCAGTTGCCAGTGATGGTGACGCCCGAGGGGGCGGTGTTATCGAGAATGACTTCTTGGCCGAGCACGAAGTCGTCGAGCAGGATGCTGAGGTTCTCGATGTAGGTCGTCTGGCTGAAGCTGCCGGTCGCACCGGTGAAGCCGAAGACAGTGCCGGCGGGCAGGGAGGACGGGTTGCCCACGCGGTTGGTCAGGTCGGCGAGGAGCGTGCCGCTGTCATCGACGCTTTGATAGAGGCGGGCGCGAACGGTGCCGGCGGTGCCGTCGTAGTCGATCACGGCGAACAGATCCAGGTTGGCGTAGGGCGAGAGGGCCTTGGTGGCCCAGCCGTCGGCGGTGGCGTTGGTGATGTTGGAAATCACGCTGATCTGGTCGGGGTTGTTATCGATTTTAACACCCCAGATGCGGTTGTTCTGGGTATTGTAGCCGAGACCCTGGCCGGAGGCGCCGACGGCGCCGGGATCGGCGGAGTAAGCACCGAAGACGAAGCCCTCTGCATTGATGTGCATGACCTTGAAGCCGAAACGAACCTGGACGCGGTTGCTGGCAGCGGCGAGCGGCTGGCCGTTGAAGACCACGGCGGAGGACTTGTTGGAGGAGGCGGTGGTCAGTTGCAGGCGGCCCGCGGCGACAACGGGCGTGAAGCCGTTGGCGTAGGTGAGCATGCCGGAAGGCACGGAGTCGAAGCTCGTGACGAGGTGCGGCGTGGACGGCGCTGCGGGCGTCGCGGGCGGGACCGGTGCATCGGTGCGCGGATAGCGGAAGATGGTCGCGGTCATGGGTGCGAAGGTTTCGCTGAACGAAGTGCCGTGCGCGGTGGCAACGCCGACGTCGGGAGTGTCGGTCGCGCTGAGCTTAAAGCGGGTGGCAGCCGTGACGGGCGGGGCGTTATTTATGGTGACGTTGGTCGAATACGACAAGGTGTCGTGACGGTTGATCACCTGCACATAGACGTAGGAATCGTCCTTGGTCGCGGTCACCACGAGGTGGCTATTGGTGCTGGTGGCGGAGATGACCTGGTTTCCGGTCAGGGCGCCATGCATGTAGGTTGCCCAATAGGGGAACGAGCGTGCCTTGCTGCCATTGTAGAAGGCGAGATTTCCGCCGTAGTTGCCCTCGTTCCAGCGATCGAACTGGAAATTATTGGTGATCAGGCTGCGCGGATTTTGCAGCGCGTAGTGATGCGTGAGGAGGAACCAAAGACCTTGAGTGATCGTGAAGTTGAACGACGAGGTGACACCGCCACCATGGTCGTTGTTGAACAGATTCATCTCGGTCACGCCGGTGCCAACAGAAGTCGGAACTCCGCGGGCGTTCATGGCGGCGAGGAGCTGGCCTTCACCGCGACCGCTACCACCAAGGATGCTGCTGTCGAAGTGGAGCGTTTCCTTGGTGCTGTTGAGGAGCACGTAGGGCGTGTAGGCGGTCGGGCTTTCCCAATGGTAGATCGACCCGTAGATGTGGCGGGTGACGATGTCCACCTGGCTGGCGCAAGCAGTCAGGAAGTCGCGCATGAGCGTATCGCGAGCCGTATCGTAGCCGTAGTCCCAGCTGAGGACGGGGCCGGCGAGCAGCGCGTGGTTGCGGATGCCGGAAGTGACCAGCTGGTTGTGGGCGGCGGAGAAAAAGCCGATGTATTCCGCGGGAGTGGAGACTTTGTAATTGAGGGGGATGTCGGGTTCGTTGCCGATTTCCCAGTATTGCACGGGAACGTTGAACGGCGCCGATTTGTAGCGGTTGACGAGGAAAGCCAGGTTGGTGGCAACGCGCTGGGCGACCGGCGTGGTGTCACCGGCGGGATAGAAGGTGCCGTCGGTGCGGTAGAGCTTGTTCTTGAAGGCGGTGTTGGTCTCCGCGGCGATGCACTGGATGAAGATCGGAACGGCGCCGGTGTTAAGGATCTGGGCGACGCGCATATCCAGTTCCTCGATACTGCCGCCAGCGCTTGAGCTGGGGTAGCCGGTGATGCGGACGACGCCGACGCGGGCGTTGATCAAGTCGTCACGGTAATTCGGCAGAAGGCTGTTCCAGAAGGTGCCGCCGGCGACGACGCCGCCGAGGCCGGCCGGCACGTCACGGACGACGGAGCTGGCGTTGACGGTGATGGTCTGGGTTTGTGCGACCAGCGAGCCGCCTTGGACGGCGGAGAGAAGCATAGACACGAAAACGGCGGCCTGTGAGAGCCGCCGGCGGGGAATGTTTGGCTTTATGTTCATGGTGGGGGAAAGCGGGGTAACCGGGCTTGAGGCCAGGTAGAACAAAGGGGCGACGAAGCCATCATGTGCAGGGTATCTGCATCAAACAACGGGCGCGTTGCGCAGCTTGTTGCGCAACGCGCGCGAGTCCGGCACCTAGGCTGCGCCAGGGCGCTGGAGTCGCAGTGTTGCGTCACCTATCCACTCGCCGTCCACCAGCGAGGTAACAGGAATACGAGGGATGCCACGGTCGCTGCGTTGCAGCAGGCCGATAAGCAGATCAATCGTGGCGGCTCCGATGGCGGCAGGACGCTGGTCTATGCCGGCGATGGCGGCTTCGGCACGGGTCCAGTTGAGCGTGACGTAGGCAACGTCTACGGGGATACGCACGCCTGCGTGGCGCAGTTCGTTCAAGGTTTCCTGGTTGTCACTGAGGACAACCTCAAGGCGCTCTTTTGCCGCCCATGCAGGGACGTCGGCAAGGGAGGTTTCGTTGTAAAGAAATACTTTGAGCGGAGCCGCCGGATTGTGCTGCTGCGTGAGCAACGCGCCGGCGAGCCAGAGGTCGTTGACGCGCGGGCTGGTGTCGGCGTGGAGGCAAAGGCCGATGCGGGTGTAGCCGAGGCGCCACAGTTTGCGGCTGGCATTGAGCACGGCTTGGAAGTGGTGCGGCGCGGTGCGGTGCAGCAGGGGTTGCAGCAGCGAGTAGCCGATGGTGGCGCAACAAAAGCGATGCCACTCGAGGTCGAGGCTACGCACGATTGGAGTAGGAGCGATGCAGATACCGGTAATGCCGCGACTGTCGAGAATGCCGCTTAGGCGCCGGCCAGTCATGCCGGGTTCACGCATCCAGAAATGCTCCAACTTGTAGCCATTGCGACAGGCTTGTGCGTCGGCTCCTTTGAACAGGAGTGCGTAAAACGGGTTTTTGCGCCACTCGTCGGGGCTAGGGAAATTCGTGATGTAGGCGAGCGTGGAAGTTGCCTCGCCCAGTGTGCTGCTGCGACGTTGGCGTGCGTATGCGGACAGCAGAGGGTTTAGGCGGTAGCCGAGCGAAGAGGCGAGCTTACGGATGCGATGCCGGGTGTCGTCGGAAATGCGTGGATGAGATCCGAGCGC